>JACPAV010000009.1 GCA_016180645.1 Nitrospirota bacterium
GGAGCATCTTCAGATGCTCCCTCTTGTCGGGAGGGTCTGAAGACCCTCCCCTACTTGCTCCCTCTTGTCGGGAGGGTCTGAAGACCCTCCCCTACGCATGATGACCAACATAAGCCTTTCAAAGAATGGCAAAAGTCGAGCTAAGGACGACTTCAGCACCGAAAGAGCGCCTGAAGGCCATGGTCGATGCCGTACCCTCCGTGGTACGGGGCCCGGCTACGCTGAGTTTTCCATCCATGCCGGACGCACCCTCAATCTGATCGAATTCCCCCCCCCGGTGTGTTAGAATTTCCCGCCCTATGGCACTCCGGTGTCCGACCTGCAAAAAGGAGATCGTTTGGGAGGGGAACGTCAGCCGACCCTTCTGCTCCGACCACTGCCGGAACGTGGATCTCGGACGATGGCTCCATGAAGAGTACGCCGTTCGGCATGATCAAGATGCGGATGCCGAATCGGGATCGCGCCTCCCGGCCAACGATCCCCGAAAGTCCTGATCCATGGTCCGCCGCATCATCATCCTTGTCGTCTCTTTGGCCATCGTCGCCGTCGCGCCGCTCCTCCTCGTCCGGACCCAATTCGCCCAGGAGTGGCTCAAGCGTCGAATTCACTCCGCACTCGCCGATGCCGGCATCGACGGCACCATCGGAAGCCTCGAAGTAAAACCCCTGCCGCTCGAACTGAGGGTCCGGGATCTCTCCCTGCAATTCACGGCGAAATCGTCCCTCGATGTGCGCCTCAAGATTCCGACCGCGCTCGCACGCCCCTCTCTCCTCGGACTGGCTCGCCGCGAACTGCGCCTGGACGAACTGGAAATCGACTCCCCCCACGCGGAGGTCGTCCTCTCCAAGGGTTCCCCCTCAACCAAACCCGTCGGCGCCACGTCGAAACCGAAGTTGTCCGTCGGTCGATTCGTCCTCACCCGCGGCGAGCTGTCCTTTCATCATGCAACCGAAGGGTATGGGGCGAGCCTTTCCGGCCTGAACCTCAAGTACGAAGAATCCCCATCCCAACACGTCGAATGGAGCGTCGATTCCGCGGCGATGAGCGCGCATGAATCCGTGCAAATAGGCTCCATGCGCGGACGGGGAAAGGCATCGATCGAGAAAGGTCGATACCGGATCGAAGACGTCGAGTGGGTCAGCGGGGAACAGACGCTGCATTTTTCCGGTGAGATGGTTCCGGACCAGGACGCCACGTTGGAGGCCCGAATCCGTTCCGACCTTTCCGAATGGGCTCGCTTTTATCCCCCCATCGCGGAGGTCGCCTTCGCAAAGGAGGGAGAACCCCTTCAAGGGCGCCTGGAAGCCGATCTGAAGTTGCGCCTCCCCAAGCTGGATGCCGGCGCCTTGATCGTGGATGCGGACATGCGGCTTGAGGAGTTCCGCTGGGGCCTGGCCCACGTGCCCCGGGCCGAAGGCAAGTTCCAATGGGAAAAGGACTCCCTCACCCTGAACCCCCTCACACTCATCGCGCAAAATGGCGGGGCGCCGCCCGCGAAGGCCGTGATCAAGGGAACGGTCAAGCGCAAATCGGACGGAATGTTTGAGGCGGTGGCCGACATCGAGGGAGAGAATCTGACTTCGGCGCCGCTCCAGCGGTGGATCCCCTTGCTGACGGACATCCGGCGCCACGGACCGCTCACCGCGCACCTCGATCTCAGCGGGCCCCGCCCGAAAGCAGGCGAACCTTGGGAGTGGAAAGGTTCCGTCGAGGGGCGGATGCCCTTCGTCGATCTCGCGCGAAATGGCGAGGAGATCTCGCATTTGCGGGAAATTCGTCTCGGCTCGTCGGTCATTTTCAGCGAATCCGAAGTGCGGCTGCCTTCCGCCCACCTTCAAGCCGCGGGGCTGGACCTTCGCGGAAACGCCCACCTTGACAAAACGGCCGCCCGCGTGGAGTTCAGTTCAGTCGAGGCCGATCTCGCGAAGCTTTCTCCCATCATGGGCCTGCCGGTCACCGGCAAGGTCCAAGTGGGAGGCGTTCTGACGAAACAGGAGTCGGACGTGCGGTTCACCGGAGCCGTCCACGCCGGCGGCCTGACGGTGAACAAGCGGGAGTTCCAGTCGGTCGAGGGCGACGTGCGGCTGGAGGGCGGCAAATGGACCGCCGAGCGCCTTGTGATCAAGATGCCGAAAACCACTCTCCAGGCCGTCGGCGAAATGGACGTTTTGGACACGCGTTTCCGTGCCACGCTCGACGTGCAGGATGGCGAATTCCGGGACGTGGCGATGCTTGCGGGAGTCAGCCCGGAAATGCTGGAAAAGTTCTCAGGCCGGAGCTACGGGCAGGTCGTCATTTCCGGCCAGTTCAAGCCGTCCGTTCGCATCGTGAGCAACGGCAAGATCATCGTGGAGGATCCGGTCATCGCCGGCGAGAGCTTCGAGGCCGCCGGGATCCAGTGGTCCAGTTCGCCCCATCCGACGGGAGAATCCGCGATGCCACCCCCCCCCACCCCGGCCGGGGCGGAGCGCGACCCGACCCGGGTGACGGATGCGGACATCGACATGAAAGCCCAGGTACGGCACAAGGAAGGAACGATCGAGCTGAAAGGTCGGATTCAGCCGGACGGCAAAATGGACGGCGAGTGGATCGTCACCTCTTTCCCGATGGACCGCTTCTGGCCGCCCGAATACGCGGAGTACGAATTGCGGGGCCGGCTGGAAGGCCGTGGATCGTTCGGCGGGACCGTATTCGAACCGTATTTCAGCGGCCAGTTCGAGACTCGGAATTTCATTCTGGACGGAGAGAACGTGGCCGACTCCGTTCTGTGGCTCGAACGGACGCCCGAGGGGGTCCGAATCCTCGCCAGCCTCATGGGCGACGAAGTGAAACTGGACGGCTTCATCGATCCGAAGCGTGACAACGTCTTCAAGGCCCGGGTGGACCTCGCCAATTTCCGCGTCCAGCATCTCATCAACGTCTTCGGACCGATGACGGAATTCAAGGGCTACGTGGACGGCCACGTCGATCTCGCGGGACATCTCCTCCAAATGAACACTTGGACAGGTCGCGTGGATCTCCGCCACATTGAATTCGTCGATCATGGACTCCTAGGCACCGTCACCGCGCCCCTCGTTCTTAACCTCGAGAACGGGTTCGCCCACCTCGATCCCTACGTGATCGAAACCTCCGTCGGCCAGATCACCGCCCACGGCGAGATTCAGTTGCCCGACCGCGTGGATCTCGAAGCCTCCGGCCGCGTCGGGCTCAGCATCCTGGAATCCATCTTTCCCACGATCATCGCCCAGGCGGACGGCCTCGTCGAAATGCGCGCGAAGCTCCACGGCCCGCTCGATCTCAAAGGACTCCTCCTCGTGCTCGATGCGGACGTCACTCAGGGCCGGATCAGTTTTCGGGAATACCCGCACCCCGTCGAGGCCCTCCACGCAAAGGTGGAGATCACCCAAAACGGATTCACGTTCGAACGCATGGAGGGACTCATGGGCGGCGGCCTCGTCAAGGGCCAGGGCCGCATCGATATGGACCACTTCTACCTGGGCGAGATGTATCTCTCCGCCTCCACTCGACGCGCCCAACTTCGTTTCCCCTCGTGGATTTCCTCGACGGCCGACTCGGACCTCGTTCTAGCCGGTCCCGTTCGCTCCCCGCTGCTCACCGGCGAGGTCAAGCTCCTCACCGCGCAAGTGGTGGAAAATCTGGACTGGAGACAGGAGCTGGTGGGCCTGGTGGACTTCCGGCGCCGCGGCTCCAGCGTGGAGACCATCGATCGGATCCCGGACCATGGCATCCGTCATGACGTCCATGTCTATGGCGGCATCAACGTGCGCAACAATATCGCCCGGGGCGACTTCCTCACGGACGTGCGCGTGGTCGGCATCAACCAGTACATCAACCTGTTCGGCGAGGTGAAGGGCACGCGGGGAACCTTCGATTTCAAGGGCCATGAATTCCGGGCCGACCGGGCGGTCGTCTTCTTCAACAATCCGGTCCGGATCGACCCTGAGGTGGAGCTGTACGGGAGCACCGTTGTGGAGGACGTGCCCCAGCGCTGCCTGTGCGAATTCAGCGGCGGCGTGGAGAATGTGGCCGACCAGGGCCGGGCCCAGGAGAAGGTGGACCTGAACGTCTCGTTCACGGCGCGCGGACGGCCGCTCTACGAGGAGGAGGGGGCCTTTCGCCTCCAGTTCTATGCGGATCGATGCGTAGCCGACAACGACCTCTACAGCCTGATCTATTTCAACCAGTGCTTCGGAGACGCCTTCAAATCCGCCGGCGCCGCGAGTCTTGAAATTTACACCATCATTCTCAATCAGATTACTCGTGAGATCGCCCAGGGCCCCCTGCGTCAATTTCTGGGTCTGGAATCCATCGAATTCGACCCCGCCCAGTCACGATCGGGAGAGCAGTTCCTGTCGCTCGTGGTGACCAAACCGGTGGATCGCGGTCGCGAGTTCTGTTCGCAGGATTTGAAGTGGCGCGGTGTCTTGAATGTGAAGGAGTACCAGAATGGAAGCCGGATCGAGCTCGACTGCCGGCTGTTCCCGAATCTCTCGGTCGACCTGTTCGGCCAGAGCTCGGGAGTGCAGGGGAACAAGCCATTCCAAGCGGGGGCAGAGATGAAAGTCCGCTTTGAGTTCTGGTAAGCCGCCCGGACCGGGAAGCGCGGCGCTCGTCCGCATCCTTTCGCTCCTCCTCCTGCTCCAAACCTCATCGGTTTTCGCCCAGCCCCTTTCGGAATTCGAGGTCGTGCCGGAGGATCCCCTCCTGCGCGCCCAGATTGAGACCGCCATCCGGGAGGAAGGACTCGATCAGGCAGACCCGGAGTCGCTGCAACGTCTGCAAAAACACCTCGAAGAGCGATTCCCCGACCTCCGCTTCACCTACATCGAACGAGTACCGGGCCCCCGGGGCGCCTTCATCCGGATCCACGCCGCCCGGTACGACGTCATCATCGACATGGTTTTCCACGGGCACCGGGCGATCCGCTCCGGCGAACTTCAGTCGGCCCTGCGCCTGAAAAAGGGGGAACTGTTTTCGCCGGAGAAATTGGGAGGGGCCGAGGAGGCCCTCCGGCAGGTCTATGCCAGCTATGGGTTTTATCACGCGGAAATCAGCACCCGGACTGAAAAGACCCAGAACGGAGTGATCGTCCACTTCGATATCGAGGAGAACCGACGGGCCGTCCTCAACAGCCTGACCTGCGAAGGTGAACTGCAACCGTACTCCCAGGCTTGGATCCGGGGAGCCAGCCGTCTCCGGCGCCGGGATCCTTATTCGGAAGATGCGGTCTACCGCGGGGTCCGAGAAATTCGCCGCGCCTATTTCCGGAAGAAGCGATTCGGCGCCACGGTGGAACCGCGGAAGGAGATCAACGAAGCGGGGGACGTCGACCTGACCCTGGTGATCCACTCCGGGAAGCCGTTCGAGTTGGTCTTTCAGGGCGATCCACGCTCGCGAGACCGGGACCTGCTCGGCTTCCTTCAGTTGGAAAAAATGGATCGATATGACGCCGGTACGCTCGAAGGGTGGGCCGCCTCCGTGAAGGACGGACTTCAGAAACGAGGGTACGCCTTCGCCAAAGTCACCCTCCGCGAACAAGACAGCCCGGAGGTGCGATATCTCGTTTTCCAGGTGGACACCGGCGACAAAGTGGCCATCCGCTCCGTCCAGTTGGAAGGGAATGTCTCCTTCAAGTCACGGAGAATCACGCAGCTCCTCCAGACACGAAAGGCAAGCCGCTTCCCGCTCCTCGCCAAGGGCACGCTGGTCGAAAGCGACCTCAAGCGCGACCACCAACGCATCGTCGATTTCTACAAGGCACGGGGGTTTCTCGACGCCCGCGTCCTTCGCCACGTGGTCGAAAAGGATCTGCGCCAACCCTATCTGGATGTCACCTTCGTCCTGCAGGAAGGCCGCCAGGCCCGCGTGGGCAGGGTGGAGTTCGATGGCGTACCGGATCACCTTCAGTCGGGCGTCGCCCGGGAAATCCAGCTCAAGACAGAGGCGCCCTTCAACCCGGTGGAACTGAAAGAAGATGAACTGAAGGTCCTCACGTTCATGACGGCCCACGGCTATCTGGATGCCATCGTGAACAGCTCCTTCGCCATCGAGGGAGAGCCCCCCCGGGCCAGGATCCGAATGAGGGTCATGGCCGGAGAGCCCAGTTATGTCGGCCGCATCGTCCTCCAGAGGATCGGTGAGCATTCAAAGACACACGACCGGGTCGTGCTCCGCGAGATCAAGCTGGCAACGGGGCAACTCGTCGATCAGCAGAAAGTGGCCGAAGGCCAGCTCCGGGTGTTCCGGCTGGGATTCTTCCGCGAAGTGCAGGTTCGCCCCTCTTCAATGGCTTACATGGACGCCGAAGGCCGCAGCCTGAGGGATATCGTGATCGCCATCGAAGAAAGGAAATCCAAGGAGATCGCTTTTGGCCCGGGCTACGACACGGACAACGAATTCGGCGGTTTCGTGGAGGGAGGCCTCCGGAATCTTTTCGGAACGGGACGCGCATTGAGCGCGAGGGGGCAATTCACCCAGAAGGACCGCTTCTACCGCGCCACGTACAGCGAACCGTGGATTTTCGACTTCGATCTGACGCTTCGCTCAACGGCCTCGTACGAAAAAGACGTCGATACGGCCGGAGGGGGTCGCGTGGGATTCGACCGGTCGGAATACGCGTTGACCGTAGGTACGGAAAAGCGGTTCGACAACCTGACGGTCACCCTGCAGCAGCGCGTGGCCCGAACCTTCAGAACCGGCGAAAAGGTTCGTCAGGGTGAAGTGGACGACAAGACGCTCAAATCCTTCCTCACTCCGGGAATGATCTACGACCGGCGGGACGACTTCTTCAACCCCCGAACCGGCTATCTCCTTTCGAGCACCGTGGATTTCGCCCCCATGTTCCTCGGATCAGAGGTCGAATTCATCCGGCCGACGGCGCGGGCCTCCCGCTACTTCAACCCGTGGGGGCAAATCGTGCTGGCTTCAGGGTTACGCGCCTCCACCCTCATCCCCCTCACGGGCCTCGGCACCGTTTCAAGAGAAGCAGACGAAGAACTCCTCCGCCTCGGGGGAAGAGACTCTCTCCGTGGATTCGGACAGAGCAAAGTGGGCATCCCTCATGTCGAACCTTCCGCGGACGATGCCGATCTCGTTGAAACTCGAACTCTGGGCGGAAGCATCGCCGCGCACGCCAGCCAGGAATTCCGATTCCCCATTCCCACGATTCTGCCCTTCAAGATGGGCGGCGTTTTGTTCGCCGACGCCGGGAATGTCTGGCGCACCCCAGGTCAAGGAGACGCGAACAACGGCTTCGAAGTGAGGACCGACGCGGGGTTCGCCCTCCGGATCATCACGCCGATCGGACCGATCTCCGGCTACGTGGCCTTCAATCTGCAGCCCAAGGAGTTGGTCGAAGTGAAAACGACGTCGGCCGCCGAACAGGAGGCGGGCGCGGGTGCGTTCAAGCAGGTGGAGGGGATGGAAAGCCCGTTTCAGATCGGCTTCGCGATCGGGGAGTTCTTCTAGGGCAGTCCCTCTACGTCCCCTTCCCCCTCCTCACAAAGAAGGGGGATCTTCGTCCTCCCCTTTGTATGGGGAAGAGCGGTGGGGTAGACAGTTGGTCTACGCGGCCTGGTGGAAAAGGAGCCCGGCGATCTTCTGGATCTGCTCGTGCATCTTGAGGATCTGATCCTGCGGAATCTGCCGTTCAACCTTTCCGCTTTCCGGATCCCGGATCTGCACGACCAACGCGCCCGTATCCCGGTCGACGGAGAATCTCACGTCGCGACCCACCAACCCCAGCGTGCGCCGGGCGTCGTTGAGGGCGGCGTCGTCCTCTTCCCCCTTCTCGACCGGCTCAATATTCGGTCGCTGATCCTGCGCCAACTCGCCGTGAGACCCGCTCTCCCCCATATTGGACTGGACCGCCTGTGCCGGATCCAATGCAACCGTGTCGCCCCCCAAGTTGACGGCGGGCCGCGGCTGAATGGCCGGTCCGATCGCGGCTTTTGCTGCTTCGATTCTTTGTGCCATCTTCATCCCTCCTTGGATGTCTGGTTCTCCAAATAGAGTCATCGACACCTTCCTCCAGATCTTTAATCCGCCTGGCCACGCCAGATCCGGCCCGTTCCGGGCCGCATCCTCTCGTGGTCCCATGCCGTTCCACGCATGGGGAGACGGACTTCTCGGGTCCCCACTGTCGATGCCCGCGACGCGAAGCCCCTATGGCAAATCCTCTCGTCGTCCCGGTGCCAATCCCCATGCCCTTCCGATCACCGTCCCCGGAGGGGGTCGAAGCGGAGAGAAGAGGGCGGCTTCCGTCGTCTCACACGCCGCGGGTCCACTATCATTCATCGGCCGAACAAAGAGCTTACTTTAGGTTCGTATCGCATTGACTTCGCTCGAAAAATCAAAGATAAGGGGGCGCGATGCCGGGCAAACCTCAGGAGTCGATCGAAGTTTTCCCCAACGCCCATCCGGATCGGGACTATGTCGTCCGGATGGACTGCCCCGAATTCACCAGCCTCTGCCCCAAAACCGGCCAACCGGATTTCGGACGGCTGATCATCGAATACGTGCCGGACCGCCGGTGCATCGAGTTGAAGTCGCTCAAGCTCTACCTCTGGTCCTTCCGCAACAAGGGGATCTTCTATGAAGACGCGGTCAACCGGATTCTCAAGCATCTCACGGTTTTGAGCCGGCCCCGCTGGATGCGAGTGACCGGTCGTTTCAATGTTCGCGGCGGAATCGGCACGGACGTGACCGCTACGCAAGCCCGGAAGGGATTCGACGTGGACCGTCTTGTTCGCGCAGGAACCCTGTGATAGTTTCCGAGAGGAGTTGACCCCATGCGGATCATCGGCGGCGAAAAGGGAGGATTGACCCTGAGTCACCCAGGGCGGCGCGTGCGCGTGACCCTGGACAGTGTCCGCGAGACTCTTTTCAATATCCTCGGCGCATCCGTGGAGGGCGCTGCCGTTCTGGACCTTTTCGCCGGCAGCGGAAGTCTGGGGATCGAAGCACTGAGCCGGGGCGCCGCCCACTGCACCTTCGTCGAGAGGGATCGTTCGCTCACGCGCCTGCTCGCCGGAAATCTCGCCAGGCTCGGGCTGGAAAGTCGCGCACGAGTGATCACAGCCGACCTACGCCGCGTCCGCACGCCGGCCTGGCTCAAAGACCGCCCCTACGACGCGGTCTTCATGGATCCTCCCTACGAACGCGGGCTCACGGACATCTGCATGGACCTCCTGGCGCGGATCCAGTTCGGAGAGGAGCCTTGGGTCGTCTTGGAAAGCGGCTCGCGCGAAGAAGTGGTCCTACCCGAGGGCTGGGTCCTCGCACGCGACAAGAAATTCGGCCAGACCCGAGTGCGTTTTCTCGCTCCTGTCCCGGCCCAGGTTCGATCCGCCCTCACCACGGCCCTGAAGGCGGCGGCGGATTGGCCGGAGTGTGACACCGATGGCCGTCTGTGGAGCAACCCGGAAGGGACGACCCGTGCGTAGAAGTCTGCGACAGGACAGTCGCGGTGCCGCGGGCGGCAGGAGGACCAACTCCCCGGAGGGGAGCCGCCGAAGGCGGGGCGGCCTCGCCGTCTACCCGGGATCCTTCGATCCCATGACGCTGGGCCATGTCGACATCGTCCGTCGCGGCCTGAAAATCTTCGACCGCCTGATTATCGCCGTGGCGCGCAACGTGCGGAAGGAGCCTCTCTTCACCGCTCCCGAACGAATGAAAATGATCCGTCAGGTCTTCTCGGGCGAATCGAGAATCCGGGTCGAATCCTTCGACGGCCTCCTGGTGGATTTCTGCCGGGCGCGGGGAGCGCGGGTCATCATCCGTGGGCTCCGAGCCGTATCCGATTTCGAATACGAATTCCAGATGGCGCTCACCAACCGGAAAATGGAAGCCCAGGTCGAAACGTTTTTCATGATGGCCAACGAATCCTATTCCCACCTGAGCTCCATGCTCGTGAAGGAAATCGCCGGGTTGGGCGGCTCCGTGGAAAAAATGGTGCCGCCCATCGTTCATCGGATGCTCAAGGCCAGATTGAAAAAAGGAGGGAAGCGATGATTCCCCGCTTTCTTTTGTTTGATCTGAAATCTGAAATCTCAAATCTCAAATGGGGAGAATGCCGATGAGGGGTCCGCTCGCCGACCGCGTCAAAGAACTGAAGCCCTCGCCCACGCTCGCCATCACGGCCAAGGCCCGTGAGCTGCGCGCACAAGGCCACGACGTGGTGAGTTTCGGCGCCGGAGAACCGGATTTCGACACCCCGCAGAACGTGAAGGACGCCGCCTCCGCCGCTCTCCGCGCCGGCTTCACCAAGTACACGGCCGTGGGAGGGATCGACGACCTCAAAGCGGCCATCCGCGACCGTTTCCAGAAAGACTACACCCTCACGTACAAGCCGGAACAGATCGTCGTCTCCTGCGGAGCCAAGCACTCCCTGATGAACCTCTTCTGGGTCCTCCTCAATTCCGGCGATGAAGTCATCATCCCCGGCCCATACTGGGTGTCCTACCCGGAAATGGTGGCCCTCACCGGCGCCAAGCCCGTTCGGGTCATGGCCGAAGAGTCGGCCGGTTTCAAGGTCTCCGCGGATGCCGTGGCGCGCGCCGCCTCCAAACACACGAAGATGCTCATCCTCAACAGCCCGTGCAATCCCACCGGGGCCACCTACGCCAAATCGGATCTCGAGGAGATCGCCCGGGTCTGCTCCGAACACGACCTGTGGGTCATCTCGGATGAGATATATGACAAACTCATCTACGGCGGCGCCGTGCACACGTCCTTCCCCACTTTGTCGCCGGACGCGTACGAACGAACCCTTCTTGTGAATGGCGTGAGCAAGACGTACGCGATGACGGGGTGGCGGATCGGCTATGCGGCCGGGCGCGCGGACGTGATGAAAAGCGTTGCCGCTCTCCAGGGGCAAATGACATCCAACCCGACCTCGATCGCGCAAAAAGCCGCCGCCGAGGCCCTCAAGGGCGAACAGAAAGCCGTGGGCGAAATGGTCCGGGCCTTCGACGAGCGCCGTAGGTACATGCACGAGCGGCTGGTCCGCATGGAAAGCGTTCGTTGCTACGAATCGAAGGGAGCCTTTTACCTCTTCCCCAACTTCTCCTTCTACTATGGGAAGAAAAAGAACGGATTCGCCGTCAACAACTCCACGGAGCTGACCCGCTATCTCCTGGAAGAAGCCAAGGTGGCCGTGGTGCCCGGCGTGGAATTCGGGGACGACCGGTGCGTGCGGCTCTCCTACGCTATTTCACTGGACGAGATCAAGAAAGGCATGGATCGAATTGAAGCGGCGCTGGCGCAACTGAAGTGAAGTGTGATGAGTGAAGAGTGAAGTGAAATCCAGGAAGAAGAAATCCAGATCCTCCGCCTCTCGTCACCCATCACCCATCACCCATCACGGAGCGCCCCGGCTCCCGCGGCTGTGGGCTCCCTGGCGGATGGAATACATTCAACGGGGCAATTCCGGCGGATGCATCTTCTGCACGCTCCCGGCCGCCAAGCGGGACGAAGAAAACCTCATCCTCGCGCGGGCCCGGCACGGATTCGTGATCATGAACCGCTACCCCTATAGCAACGCGCACGTGATGGTTGCGCCGTATGAGCATACTTCGGATCTCCTGGGCGTGAGCGAAGAGGCGCGCGGATCCCTCATGACTCTCGTCGGGCACGCCATTCGCATCCTTCAAACGGCCTACAAGGCCGACGGACTTAATATCGGCGCAAACCTGGGCCGGGCAGCCGGCGCGGGCTACGACGGCCATCTCCATTTCCACGTCGTTCCCCGATGGCTGGGGGACACCAACTTCATGCCGATTCTCGGTGAGACGAAAGTCATCACGCAATCTCTTTCCGATACCTACCGACAGCTCCTGCCCCACTTCCAAGCCGTTTCGACTGCGTGAATGTGCATGGGTGAAGGGAATTCGACCCGTCAATACCGGCAAGATTCAGGACTGACCGCAAGCATCGCCGCTCACGGGATCACGGGGTCACGAGTCATGAACATCCCAAGCCTACGGCCCACGGCTCGAAAACCCAACGGGCTGGCCGTGGAATTCCTGACCCGTCGCGGAGGAACCAGCCCGGTCCCCTACAACGATCTGAATCTCGGCAACCGGGTGGGCGACGAGGAGTCCAACGTTCAACGGAACTTCGAACTCGTGGATACAGCCTTCGGCATCCGCCCCGGCCACCTGAAGGTGCTCCACCAGGTGCACGGAAATCGAATCCTGGTCGCGGGAATGGCGAAAAGCGAGAACGGAACCGCCGAGCCGGAAGCCGATGGATGGATAACGGATCAACCCGGACTCTTCATCGGCATCCGAACGGCGGACTGTCTCCCCATCCTCGCGTGGGATGCGCAACGGGGCATCGTGGGCGCGGCCCACGCGGGCTGGAGAGGCACGCACGCCGGCATCGCCGGAGAACTCGTGAACCGATTCGGCAGGGATTTCGGATGCCGGCCATCCGATCTCCACTTCGCCCTGGGTCCGGCCATCGGCCCCTGCTGCTACCACGTGGGAAAGGATTTGCTCGACACGATTGGAACGGCCGGAAAACCGTTTCTCTATGAAGCCCGCGGCTTCGTCTCGGTCGACCTCTGGGCCTGGAATCGAAGCCAACTCGTATCGGCTGGGGTGGAGCCGAAATCCATCGAGGCCATCAGCTTCTGCACCTCCTGCACCCCCGACCAGTTCTTCTCCAACCGTCGCGACGGTCCCCGTACCGGCCGCCAGCTCTCCTTCATCGGACTCTCCTGACATGTCGCGTCCCCGGACTCGAATCCTTGTTTATGTTGGAAAGGGCGGCGTGGGGAAGACCACGATGTCGGCGGCGACGGGACTGCATCTCGCGAAGCGAGGCGTAATGACACTCGTTGTCAGCACCGACCCCGCCCATACGCTTGGAGATCTTCTCGGCCGGCCTGTCCTCGGCGAGATCACCCGCCTAGCCCCGAACCTGGAGGCGTTGGAGATCAATCCATATCGTGAGATTGAGCGGCGATCCAAGGAGATCCTCCGATATCTCCGCCACCTTATGGCCGGCCGGGGCTACCACGACATGATGATCCAGGAACTCCTCACCTTTCCGGGAGTCGACGAAATCGTTTCCCTCATGCGGCTCAAGGAGCTTCACGCCGACGGGCGTTGGGAGGCTATCGTGGTCGATACCGCTCCCTCCGGAGGCGCGCTCAAGCTCTTCGTCCTCCCCGAAGCTGCTCACTGGTACATGAACAAGATCTACCCGGGAGAGAAGAAACTCCTCCTTCTCCTCAAGCCGCTGGCAGATCGAATCACGGCCTCCGCACTCCCCGATGCGCCCGTCTACGACGCGCTCGAAAGCCTCTACGGCGATCTCGTGGACATCAAGGACATCCTGAAAGACCGAAAAACAACCTCCTTCCGGCTCGTGCTCACCCCCGAGCAACTCGTTCTCCAGGAAAGCATGCGCGTATACGCTTACTTGTCCCTCCACGGATTTCAGACCGATTGCGTGATTGTGAACAAAGACCGAGGCGCGTTGCCCCGCCGGAACGGGAGTCCGGGCGAATCCGTTTCTGAAAAGATTCGCGAAACGTTCCCCGATCTCAAGATCCTCCGACTGGAACACGCCCGCCGAGATCCCACCGATCGACAAGTTCTCCTTGGGTTCGCCCGCGAAGTCTACCGACAGGCGGATCCGCTCAGGGTCATGTCGCGTACCAATCCCATCGAATATGAGATAGACGGCGGCGGAATCAAGCTGTTTGTCCGCATGCCCGGACTGCGCAAGAGCGAACTGAAACTCCACACTCACAATCGGCATCTCGTTCTGGAAGCACGGAACGTCCGACGGATCGTCCCCCTGCCCGACTCGTTCTCGGAGTACCAGGCGGATGGAGCGCGACTTGAGGGCGGAATCCTCCGCGTGGATTTCAAGCCCAACGTCATCCGGAAACTGCACCCATGAGCGTTTCCAAATCGACCACCCCCCGCACCCGCCGAAGCTCCCGTCGTCCCCTTCCGCCGGCCGGCTCGGAATTCATCGAGGAATCGCGCGACCATTTCTACCGCGCGGGGATGGAATTCCTCCTGGCCCTCCGGACTTTTGGAGAAGGCTGGCTCGCCCGGATGGACATAAGCACGGAGCGCCCGGATTCATGGACGGATTCGCTCCGGACGATCCTCAATGAAATCGCGCATCTCACAGAGACCTACGCGAAGGGGGGGCCGGATATCCGCCAGGGAAACGCCCTTCAGGAACTGATCGAGGTGCTCGACGCCGAGCTGGATGCCATCACCCCCCCGATGGACGAGCACAAGCGGGCCTATCGCGATGCACTCCTTGGGGTCAAACGTGTCCTCGCCCGGCGGGGTGTATCCCACCGCTCTCCTGAATCGGCAAAAACCTCATCGACGGTCGCCAGGACGGGCTTCCGCCCTGTGCGTATTGATTGATCGATCCCCCGGAAATCGGTCTCGCAGCCGAGGCTGGATCAATCCGAGGTCCTGGAACCGAGGAACCAGCCCACGCCGAAGATGGCCGAGCCGATGGATAGAAGGACATAGTCAAGAAAGCCCCCCGGGCCGGGCGCCATGAACCGGAAGGCCGCCACAGCCCCTACGAACAACCCAGTGATTTCGAAGCCCAATGGGATGCTCCGCACAAGAAACAATAGTAGCGCGCTTCCGCACGATCTTCAAATCCCTCCCCATCGGAGATAGAATAGGCGCGACATGAGAGCCTCCAGCCTCACCGCCGTCTCCGGCCAATGGATCGAGAACTTGGGCGGTGGGCTTCTCGAGCGGATGGAGCAGTTCCGCGGTGTATCCTCCCTTCTCCGTGAATCCCTCTGGAAAGCCATTCGAATGGGCGGAACGGGCCGGCGCACGCTCTGGCGGGTCTTCACCCGTCAATTCTATTTCACGGGCGTCCAGGCGTTCGGCATCGTGGGCGTGGTCAGCCTCGTCATCGGCATCGTCCTCGTAGTGGAAGTCATGAGCCTGGCGCGCGATGCCGCCGCTCAAGGACTTCTGGGGAATCTCATGGTGTGGATCGTGTTCCGGGAACTCGCGCCGCTCCTCACCATGCTGCTCGTCATTGCGCGGAGCGGAACGGCGATTAGTTCCGAAATGGCCACGATGAAACTGGGCGGCGAAATTCAGGAATTGGAATTCATGGGAATTGATCCCGTTCACTATCTTGTCGTGCCGCGCCTCCTGGCCGCGTCGCTTTCCATGGTCTGCCTCAATTTCTCCTTTTCGCTCATCGCGATCCTGGGCGGTATCACCATGGCGTGGGCCCTCATGGATGCATCGTGGGGAAACCTCGTGGGCGACGTCCTCGGCACGATGAAGCTGTCCGGCATTTTCTTCAGTTTCCTCAAGTCCTTCCTCTCCGGACTCCTCGTGGCCGCGATTTGCTGCTACCGGGGCCTGCAAGTCCAACAGAGCCCGACTGAAATTCCGCGGGAGACGGCGCGGGCCGTGGTGGAAAGCCTCACCGCCGCTTTCGCCGTCAGCGGCCTTGTGTCCGCCGTTTTCTATCTCTTCTTCGCCTGATGGATCTGCGATCTCAAATCTCAAATCTGAAATCACCGGACCACGAGGTCGTGGGGTGATCGATATCCTGGATCTCCAAGTCACAAACAAGGACGGCCATCCCGTCTTCGATCACGCGGAACTGCGTCTGGATAAGGGGGTGCGCGTCGGCGTGCACGGTCACCACGGCACTGGGAAGACTCTCCTGATCCAACTTCTCATGGGCGAGGCCAGACCGACCCGGGGAGAGATCAAGCTGGACGGACTATCACTCTTTTCACTTCCGAGGCCTGAACTTTTCAGGTTGCGAAAGAACGTCGGCTACATACCCAGAGACGACGCCCTGATCAACAATCTGCCGATCCTTGAAAATCTGGTGTTTCCCGCCTTGTATCACGCCCTCTGCGCGGAAGCGGAGGCGTTGGAACGGGCGCTGGCCGCTATTGATATCATCGGCATGCGGGGAATTCTCCACCAGATGCCGGGCGCCATCTCGCAGGGGCAGCGCCGCATCCTCTCCGCGGTTCGCGCGCTGGTGGGGCGCCCTAAGTTCATGTTCGGCGACGACATCACTTTCGGCCTCCAGGCGGCGGATCTCAAAATCCTGGCCTCCCTGATCGAATGGTCGGGACGGGTTTTCCCGGACCTGTGCTGGTTCGTCACCTCTCTCAACCACCTTTCATTGGAACACCTCGGACTGAATCGGATCCTGGCCATCGAGCACGGCCGGTTCAAAGGGGCAAATTGATGGCCGACGCGACGCTCCAGACTCCCGCCTACAAACGGATGAAACGCCGCGCGGGCCTCCTGGGCTTGTTGGTGTCGGGTACTCTGATTGTAGCGGGTGTGTTCATCGCGCGCGAAAAAGGACTCTTCACTCAAACACGGGAGTATCGAATCCGAGCGAAAACAGGAAATGATTTGTTCGTCGGGATGGACGTCAAGCTCCTGGGCGTCAAGATCGGCACGCTCAAAGAGCTCCGCATGACGCCGGAAGCCAAGATTTCAGGCGTGGTCGAAGTCGATTCCGCGTTTGAGCGATGGGTTCGAGCGGACTCCGAACTTCAAATTCTGAAGTCCGGCTTTATCGGCGGGGCCTACCTGGAAATGACAA
Source organism: Nitrospirota bacterium (assembly GCA_016180645.1). NCBI lineage: Bacteria > Pseudomonadati > Nitrospirota > Nitrospirota bacterium. The sequence goes on from JACPAV010000009.1 coordinate 16,621, forward strand.
AGGGGACTCCCGAGGCTCCCGCCCTTCCCGTGATGGGAACGATCGATGTCCGCGCGGTGGGCGGGTTGGAGGATATCGCCGAAAATGTCAGCCAACTCATCGGAAGGTTGAACAAGGTGGTGGAGTACATCGACGACCCCGGCGGCGACGTAAAGAAAACCCTCGTCCATGCCGAGCACATCGCGGGGGACGTGGAACTGATGATGGCCGACATCCACAAGGCGTCGCCGGATGTGCCGAAAATTTCCAAGAATGTCGCGGATGCCACCGAAAAGGCCAATGCGCTGATCGCTTCCACGCAGGAAACCGTCGAGAAAATGACGCAGATCGCCGAGCGACTCGATGAAGTGATGGTGCTGGTGAAGGAAACCGCCTCGAAGATTACCCTCGCGGCACAGGACGCGCAGAAAATGATCGGCGACGTCGGCCGCGTCGCCTCCACCCTTCCGGAAACGGTGGATACCGCCGAACGCGCCCTGCGGGAAGTGACCAACCTGAGCCGGGACCTCCGCGAAGGGTGGCTGGTCAAATCCATCTCCAAGGAGGAAGGCGACAAGGGCGGACCGAAGCTTCAGACGGTGAAAAGACTGCTCGCCGACACCGAGATCGCAATCTCGGAGGAGAAATTCGATACGGCGCTGGCCAAATTGGCCCGGGCACTCGAAACGGCAAGAAGCATCGATGACCAGGAGGGCATTCTTCGAGGGCTCACGCTGCTCGGGAGCGTGTATCAGCAGATCGACCGCGAGAATGAAGCGGAGAAGCCATTGAAGGAAGCGTATGCGCGATCGGCTTCGATGACGCTCTCTCCTCAAGCCGCAGAGGCGGCGATCCGATGGGCCGAGTGGAACGTGAACCGGAGCGACTTCGCCGAGGCATCGACCGCGCTCCGGCGCGCTGAACCTTTCGCCGAGAAGCAGAAAGACAGCCCCGCCGCTCTTCGGTTTCGCTGGGTGCGCGCGCTCACCCTCGCCGGCCAGGGCCAACTCGATTCCGCCGGCTCCGAAATTCAACTCGCGGTGAAAAGGGCGGACAGGGTCTTGAAACCGCTGGATCGCGGACGAGTCTACGAAGCGGCGGGCGACATTGCAGTGATACAGGGGCGGGCAGGCGAATCGGTATCTCTATACGATGCGGCCCTGCAAAGTTACAAGAACTCCGCAACGTCCGTGAAAATCGGCCGAACCCTGGTGAAGTTGGCCCAAGCCTATCAATCGCAGAAACAACCGGAACGATCGCTCGAACACCTCGCGCGGGCGTACGACGTCCAGAAGGCCAGCGGCCAGAATGACTCGGCCCTGCAGACGCTTGACACGATGGTGCCCATCCTCAAGGAGAAAAAGGCCGCCGACCAGCTCTCCTGGGTGGAGCAGGAAAAGAAAACACTCCGCCGCCCGGGGAAGTAGCCGAATTCTACCGATTTTCCGGGGGAAGAGGGACAGACGCAGTCGTCCGGCCGAAATCGGAAATCGGGTTTACCTTTACGCCCCGATTGGAAAGCGTGACCACATCGTCTTGAATCACGATGCTTCGAGTGGGATTGACGTAGCAGTAGGAATACTGCTTCGGCGTCGGTTCCGTGCAAAACTCCCAATGGTCCACCTGGCCGAGAAGTTGGAAGCCCGATGCAGTCGTCACGTTGTAAACTTGGTGCCCCGAAAAGCCTGACGTCCGGTAGGAACCCTTCCCTTTTTCATAGCTCCACTCGCTCCATTCCAAGGGAAGAGCCAGCAAGTTTTTCGGCGCGAAATAGTTGAAGGCCAGGTGATCATAGGTCGCTTTCGAATACCCTGTCGGAATGCTGAGCTTGTGGATCCGCAGGGGATTATTCAGGTCTCCCACGTCGAACATCGAGAGCGCCAAGCCCAGGATTCGACCGTCGGCGTCCCCGTCGTACCCGATGGATAGCAGATGCGTATCATCCATGGGGTGCAGGTAGGTCGAATACCCCGGCAGTTCCAATTTGCCGGCGAGTTTGGGAGCGGTGGGATCTTTCAAATCGATGACAAAAAGCGGATCCGTCTGCCGGAACGTGACGACGTAGCCGGCGTCCCCGATGAATCGCGCCGCATAGAGCGATTCGTTGGCGGCAAAGCCCCTGGCCTCGCCGACGATGGCCAATGCACCCCCCTGCTGCTGCAAGACAAAGACGTTGTTCTTCGGCGCCCATTCACCAGTTCCCCAGGTGCGTCCCTCGGTCGTCGCCGCGCGGAGCAAGTTCCGAAATTCGCCCATGCTGAACTGATTTAGGAGATGACCCGGCACCGATCCGCTGGCCACGTAGGCCGGATTCACGGGATCCGAAGCCAGATCGAACTTGTGGATACTCGTGCTTTCCTCGCCGGGCTCCCGTGCGGCGCCGTTGGTGTACCAGAAATAAGGGGGAAAATATGATTGCGTGATGTAGAGGCTGTTCGTAGAGGCATACGCGATGCCCGGATACCCGATGATGGAGGTATGCCCCAAGTCCCCTTGCGAATCTTCCATGGGATAGGAGTAGACGCTGATGAAGCCCTGGCCGGCGTCGTCGGTCGAAGGGAGGAAGAACCGGCTGCAATCGGTCTCCGTGTAGTCTTTCACAACCGTTTCGGCGCCAGGAGGGCTTGCCGTGCCTGGAGCGCCAGGGACGGCGGCGGAGGGTGCGGTGCCGATCAGGATCTTGACCCTCACCTTCGGGATGTATCGCTCCAGCTCAAGGGCGTACGCGCCGATGAAATAGGGATCGTCCCGCGATGGATCGTAGCCGATCATTTCCGAGGGATTGAAGTTGGCAAGGGAGAGAACCAGCACGGCACGGCTTCCGATCATTCTGGACGTCGAGTAACCGCCTTCAAGGTAAGTCTCCCGCACCACCTTGGGCTGCGTACGATCGGATACGTCCAGCATGGTCAGCTTGGTCAGCGGCCGATAGAGATAGGAAGCACCGTATGGATTGAAATATGCCATGGACTTCGGGGTGGATTCCTCCTTCCTACGCGCCACGATCCGGTGACCCGTGGAGAACACCACGACGCGATTCCCCTTCAAATACATGTCACGGGCGCTGCCCTCGATCGCCGTACGGGAAAGAAGGCGGGTGCTTTCCGCGGGACGGGAAGCGAGGATCACCAGATGGCCGTTTGAAAGGAGGTAGATAAAGTTTCCGTCGGTCTTGACGAAGTCGGCTTCGTCCACCCCCGCCTCCTGAACGTTCGTGGTGCTGTAGTCTACGCCGGCCGTGAGGGGCTGCTCCCCACCGCTCTTGCCGCTCCCGGAACCCACGTCGGAGGAAACGACTGAAGTGTCCAGTACGCTGATGCCCCCCTCAGGGATTCCCCCGGCAGCATAGCCGTATGAGCCTTCCAAGCAGGACCAGGACTTCGAGAAAAGACTGTCACCCTGTTGCGCTTCGCTCACGCACTTCGCGTACTGCGCATTGGCCTCGTCCACGATGGATTGAAGATACCGCCTCAGCGATTCCCGAATCTCGTCGCACGATTCGGCCTTCCGAAGGGGAGCCGGATTCACCTGGAGAGACGGCAGAAGATTCTTCGGACCCTCGCCAAGCGAATTCCCCTGGGATGCCGAGTCCCCTTGGCAAGAGGACATCGCCGAGAGGATCCCGGCGATGAGGAACAATTGCCGGACTCGAATCATGAATTCCCCCTTTCAGCCCCCCCATCCCCAAGGGGAGGCAGCCTCTGCAGGATACCACTCGGATCGGCAGGCGCAACGATGGAAGCCGCACATCGGAGCGCGAGCGCCTGGATCGTCAGTGTGGGGTTGTACGCCGTCGAAGTGACAAACGTGCTCGCATCGGCACACCAGAGGTTTTCCAGATCGTGGAATTTCCCGAACGGGTCCGTGACCGATTTCTCCGGGTCCGTTCCCATCCGGGCCGTTCCGTGCATGTGAAACGTCTGAGGAATTCCGCCGCTCAGAAATTCGCGCGATGCGGTGAAAACGGATTGGGCCCCCGCGGCCGTCACGATCTGCTCCAACCGGGAATTGTATCGCTCCATCAAGGCGAGATCCCGCGGATGCGAACGGTAGGTCAGTCGCGGCACCGGGAGTCCGTACACATCGCGGACCGAAGGATCCAAGTCGATTCGATTCGAGGGCACCGGCACATCCTCCGCAATCATCGAAGCCGTGGCAATCTTCTTCCAGAAGTCTCCCTGCCGCATCAGCAGGGAATGGAGCGGACCCCGCGGGAGGGTCTTCCCAACGGAAATCGGCAGGATCGAACCGCCCAATTCCACGATCCCGCCCCGAACGTAATCGCTCTCATTCCGCGAATTCACGGTAAAGTCCGCCAGCGCGTGGGTAATGGTTCGACCGCGATAGGGATGGGTCTCCTTCTCAAAAATACCCACGGTCACGGAAATGACGTGAAACGTCAGGTGGCGTCCGAGCCATCCGCTGGAATTGCCGATGCCGTTTGGGAATGTTGAGTGGCTGGACATGAGCAGCAGCCGCGTCGTTCCGATCGGGTTGCCTGCGAGAATCACTCGATCCGCGGGCTGGACCCGTCGCTCACCCTCGGCGTCGAAATAGTGCACCGAGGTCACACGCCTCCCGGCATCGTCCAGCTCGATCCGATAGGCCATCGAATCGGGACGCAGTTCGCATCGCCCCGTCAGCATGGCCTCCTGAAGCGCCGTGATCGCCGAGTTTCCCATCGCCTGGATCGGGCAGCCCGTGCTGCAAAAGCCGCAGTCGTTGCACATCGGCCGATCGCGGTACACTCTCGAGTTGATGGCCATCGGAAAGGGAAAAGGGTGCAGGCCGAGTTTCCTTGCTCCTTCCGCCACGATGAGGCCGTCCAGCTTGGGGGGTCCCGGCGGCATCGGAAACGGCGCCGAACGCCGCCCCTCGAACGGATTCGCTCCCTGTTCCCCTTGTACGCCGATAATGTATTCCACCGCCGTGTAGAAGGGTTCCAGTTCGTCGTACGAAAGCGGCCAATCCTGCACGTCGGCGCCCTCCACGGCTCCATACAAACTCCGCATTCTGAAATCGTCCGGCTGGCAACGGGGACTGTCCGCATCATAGTGGATCGTCCCTCCGCCCACCGTGTTGGGGATGGCCTGAACGGGACCCACATAGGTGCGGTCCACGTCTTCCCGATCGCGGAAGGACCGGGGCTCACCGAGCGGATCATTCCCATGAAATCCGCGCAGGCTTTTCAGCTCGTCGTTGCTGCATAGCGTGGTGAGATTCCGCGTGGGCCCTCCCAATCCGACGATCCGGTTGCGCCCTTTTTCCAGCACCACGACCTGCTGCCCGGCCTCGGCCAGAACTTTCGCGACCATCGAACCGGCCGCGCCGCTTCCCACGATCACCGCATCCACAGCCTCCAGCGATTTCACAAGTCGAACTCTCCCACTTCCTTGGATGAGTAACCGATTGGTTGCCGATCCCCCTCGAACCCAATACCCTCCCAGCCCCGCGCATCACGATTTCCCCCGTAGACCGGGTCGCCATACATCGCTTCGACCGCATGCTCATAGAGCACTTTGGCGAATTCTTCCGAAAGGGATTGGACGAGTTCCAGTCGCGTGTTCTGGCTGAGGTCCGCCACCGCTTTCCCAAAGACTGAGCGGGCCACCTCGCGCGCCTCGGCCAACCCCTTGACGTAGGCTTCCTGATAGCCGATCACCGTCCCGTTGAATTCCCTCTCGGGAATCCCCTTCGATCCCTCAATCCTCGTCCGCCAGATCAGTTCTTCGGCTCTGGAGAGCGGGACAAAATGGCTGAAGAGATCGGCCCCCCCGCTCCGTCCGCTGAACGGCCCGCCCGCAAAGATCCGCGGAGGATCGAACCCAAGAGCGTTCAGGAGCGTTTCGATGTACTCCACTCCTCCCAGGTCTACAACCCCGGGGGACCCGCCTGCCGGGATCAACGAATCAAGAAGCGCCGCAAGTGTATCCCGTTCTTCCGGGGTGAATCTGAATCCCGCGCTCTGCGGAGCCGCGCACGACCACCCTCGAAGGGAAACGACAGCTCCCGATGCCGCCATCCACTTCAAGAAATCCCTCCGATGTATATCGTCCAGACCAGTTCCTACACAATCCTGGCTGCGAGGCCCGCCCGATATTTTTCCCCTCTCCCCTGGCGGGAGAGGGTGGGGGTGAGGGGGCTCTTTCATGCGCATCACCAGACGTGCAGCGCCCCGCCCTTGCCGCCCGTCACCAACCGGCACCCATCGGGGGAGAACGCAGAGGCAAAAGTGCCCCCCGTGTGGCCCTTCAATTCCGCCAGCCGTTTGCCCTCCGGTACCGACCAGATGATCACCATCTCGTCCCCCCCCCCGGATACGATCCATTTCCCGTTCGGAGACATCGAAACCGTGGCCACCGCCGCCTTGTGTCCATACATCGTCTTGAGCACGCTGCCCGTGACGACGTCCCACAGCTTGACCGTGAAATCCGAGCTTCCCGAAACGAGCTTCGAGCCGTCTGCGCTGAATCGTGCCACGTACACCGAGCCTTTGTGTCCTTCCAGATCACGCGCCGGCCGCTGAACGGGAACCGGCCACATCCGGATCGTATCGTCCGCGCCTGCCGTGGCGATGCTCTTTCCGTCCGGCGACACGGCAATGGAATAGACGGCGCCTTCATGGGCTTGAATCTTGAGCGATTCCTTCCCATCCGGAAGCGTCCAGACTCGAATCGTTCCATCCCATCCACCCGAGAGAATGTCGTTCGGCGAAAGGCCGACCACCGCGAACACAAACTCGCGGTGCCCCTTGAGAATCAGAGGCGGGCCGCCACTCATCGACCACACTCGAACGGTTCCATCCCGGCTCGCCGAGGCGATCCGGCCGGGATCCGGCAAGACCGCGGCAGCATCCACCACGTTCGTGTGTCCTTCGAATTCCTGGACCAGCTTCCACGTCGCCGTATCCCACACTTTGACTTTTCGATCCCGACCCGACGTCACCATGCGCTTCCCATCGGGAAAAAAGGCGATTGATGCCGTGCTCTCCTGATGCCCCGCGATGATCTTGATCGGTTCCTTCGCCGTCCCCGGATCGAAGCACGGCTGCGCGAAGGCGAGGCGGCCCGAGACGACCCAGGCCGATATTCCAAGACCCCATTTCCAAATATTCTGAACGACCATGCAAAGATCCGACTCCCTTACTCAGTCCTCATCGCTTAGTCCTCAGCATTTCTTAGTGTGGAGGCGACCGGGATCGAACCGGTGGCCTCCCGGTTGCAAACCGGGTGCTCTCCCAGCTGAGCTACGCCCCCAATCATACAGTCCTGAGTCCTGAGCAATGAGTCCTGGGTCCTGACGACGAATTCCCCTCCCACACTTCTTTCGTACTCATTACTCAGCGCTCGGCACTCAGCACTTTGGAATGGGCCCGGGTGGACTTGAACCACCGACCTCCCGCTTATCAGGCGGACGCTCTAAAACCACCTGAGCTACGGGCCCGATATTTCAATACGTTGCCTGGTTCACGGGGCCTTTCAGAGTCTGGTCCCAGTGCGGTTCGCAGTGCCGGGGCCAGAGTCTACGCTCAAGAAAGACCCCTGTAAACTTCCTTGCGATGCCTCACTCGCGTGAGCACGACCAACCGCGCCGCGTCATCGATGGCGTAAACGATACGGTAGTCCCCTACGCGAATACGCCAATACCCGCTCCCAATGAGCTGCTTGCATCCTGCCGGTCTCGGATCTTCCTCAAGACCAAGAATCTTCTCGTGCACCCTGATCTGGGTAGCGTTGGGAAGAGCGCTGACTTCTTTTTCAACGCTTCGGGGGATTTCGACTCGGTACTTCAGGCTCTTGCCTTCTTCAGCTTCTCCCAGAAATCCCTGTAGCTGCGACGCGGCTCACGATTTCGAGAAATGGACACCAGAACGTCCGACAAGTCCTCAAGGAAATCCTTGCGTTGCTTCCCGAGCTCCGACCAGAATTCTCGAAGCGCTTCCGGTCCAAGGTTTCTCAGAGCTCTGGCCAGCAACCTTGCCTCACGTAGTTCGGTAGCCACGAAATCAAGCATAATCGCAGACCCCTGTCGGGTCAACGGTATCTAAACCTCCGCGATTTAAGATCACGCCCCCAACTGGGGCGCGGTGCAAGGCATCCGCACCGCCCGCCATGACATGGTTTCCGCCAAAGGCGGAGAGGCCTCGAAATGTTCCGATGCAAGATCCGGATGGCCGCTCCGATCATCATCCCCGCCGGAACGGATTGGGGGCGTAACCGGATTGTCACGCGCCCCCGGTCCGCGCCGAACGGCGCGTCTTCCAAAGCCGCCGCCCTGATGAACGCACTTCTCAACAGGAGAATTACGCAGAGGCCAGCCCGGAGGGGCCCTCCTACTTGAAAGTACGATCAGTCAAAAGTTTGCTACAACGAGCCGCGATGGTTCCGTAAAACCAGACCTGGAACCCGCAAAGGAAAAGCATGACCCCGGTAGCAATGGCCATCGGACTCAAATGAGCGGCTACGTTGATGGCCTTGACATAGCCCGGCCCCACTTCCGCCACGCCAATACTCCAGTACCAAGCAGCGACCAAGGAATAGCCGCCAATGAGGCCCAGCGCCCAATTCGGCATCTCGGCCAAATGACGCCTTCTACTGGATCTACGTGAGACAGCAAGTTTCACGTAGCTCACGAGTAGGGATCCCATGTTTCTTCCAAATGGAATCAGTGCCATCTCTCCTCCTTCCGCCAGATGACGGTTCAGATCGCCAAGTCGAAGGGTAGGTCGCTGATGTCGCGGAGCCGATGGCCCTCGATCAGCGTGGAGAGCTGTTCCTCTTGGTCGTCACGTCCCGACTCTCTTAGGGCAACGACCAATTCGTGCAGCGCAGCGTGATAGGTGCAGTCGATGTCCCCAGTCCCCCTGGCAATCGACGCGATCCTTGATGGCATTGGTTCCATCGTGACGGCCACGATATGGGGCGTCTGGCCCTTGCGATTCCGAATCAGATTCAATGCTTCCGTTCGGATGTTCTGACTTCTGTCGCTCCTGATCGTCCACTTGCATGAAACACTTGCATGCAGGATCGCCTTGCGTTCAGGGAAGTTCGACTTCCGTAACGGCGTCGCCTTTGCTACAGGTTCACGTTCCGAGACGATCAGGCCTTCAACGTTAATTTCCTCGTCGGTTGCCGACGCCCGGGCGACAATAATGTCAGGCGTTATCAGATAATCGCCCCCCAGCGTCGCAGAAAGTTGGGGATATTTCTTGAGAACTTCCTGAAGGGTACGCAGATGCTCGTACTGATCAAATCCGCCTATCCGGGTTTCGCTGGGAGAAGTCGAGAAGACCCACTTTCCAGGTCGTAAATGGACCAGAAGACGGAATGCGTCCCGCAGGAACTGCGCAGTCACGGAGGTGAATAAAGATCCGGCCTCCTGCTCCTTCAGGGGGGCAGAACGAAGCGGATGACCGAGGATCCGCACGAGCCGACTGGCAAGATCAATGCTCGTCTTGCTACCGCTGTCGGCGATAGAGTAGGTTCCCTCCTCGCCCCTTTCCGACAGGACCTCCCCACAGAGTTTTCGTTGATAATCAATCCTCAGTTCGGCCAGCGCACTACGTTTCACGGGTGGCCTCCAGTACCCTTCGGACTTTCCCACTCACATTTGCTTCGTCCTTCAACTGACATTGCCAAACGACTATACGTCTCCATCCCCGTTTCCTCAACGCAATCCCATTTTTCCTGTCTCGTGCGGCATTTCCCGTCAATTTCCTACACCAGAAAGTTCGATTGGAAGTCGGGATAGTCGCCTTCTTGCATCCTCGGTGACCGTGCCAGAAACAGCCGTTGACGAAGATGGCGACTTTCCGGTCGGGAAGGATGAAATCGGGATTACCGGGGAGAGTACGAACATGACGTCGGAATTTCAGTCCGAGGCGTCGGAGGATTCTTGCGAGTGATTTTTCCGGGGACGTATCCCGTCCCCGGATTCGGGACATTATCTCAGAGCGTTTCTCGCGGGTGAAAACATCCGCCACATTTACGAGGCAGCCGCAAAGACTTGAGATTCAACAGCCAATCCGGAATCGAGCGTGGCGGCAAGAGATTCGGCAATTCGTTGAGCCAGTATCGGCGGGACGGCATTGCCGATCTGCATGGCGACGGCGATCTTCGTCCCGTGGAAAATGAAATCATCCGGGAAGCTCTGTAGACGGGCGGCTTCCCGATGGGTGATTGGCCGGTGTTGTGCCGGATGCAGGTATCGGCCCTTTTCCGGCTTGAAGAACTCCGTTCGTATCGTGAAAGCCGGCCGGTCCCACCAGAGACGACCGAACAGGTCCGTCCCCCCGCTCTTCTTTCGAATCCAGCAGCCCGGCGTCAAGTCGGGCCGTTTTCTTTGCAGATCGAACCGATTTCCGCCCTCGGGGATGCACTTGTATCGGATCAGACTTTCTTTCGTCGGTGTCCGTCCGAAATGGAGGTCCATCGGCGGGTCTGCCTTTCCCACGCGGATTTCGGTGCCTTCCGGTACGGGAAGGTCACCGATGCCGCGGCGCACGGACTCCCAGGGGAGTAATCCGCTTGCGAACAGGCTTCCTTTCTTCGCTGGATCGGCATGTGTCGGCTTGGGCAATTGGGGCACACCTACCCGCGACGCGACAACAATGGCCCGCTTGCGTCTCTCCGGAACACCGTAGTCGGCCGCATTCAAGACGTCCGCCACGACCTTGTACCCGAGGTTCTCGGACATCTTACGAATCTGTTGGAATTCGAACGAGGCAAGAAGCTCCGATACATTTTCCATCACGTAGGCTAACGGGCGGACGCGCTTGACCACCTCCATGAACGCTACCCATAGCTGCTTCCGGGAGTCCGTAGCCCGCTGCTTGTTCAGGAGGCTGAACCCTTGGCACGGTGGACCGCCAATCACCACATCGCCAGCGGGGATGACGAAATCCTTCCTCGCCAGCAATTCATTGATGTCGCCCGCCACGCAATGCTCACCGAAGTTCGCGTTGTAGGTCTTTACCGACCACGGATCGAAATCATTGGCGAATACCGAGCGGAATATCCCGGACCTAGCGAATCCAAGGCTGAAACCACCTGCGCCGGCAAAAAGATCGATCAGGCGGAAGGCGCGGTATGAGCCTTGCTCGGTTTCGTCCGATGGAGTGAGCGGTCCGTGTGGTTCCGGGATTCGGTAGACCTTGAACGACTTCCGGACCACTGCCACCGCCTCTTTCGGGTGTTCTGCGAAAATCCGCGCCACATCCTTCGGGAGACTCCCCGCTAGAACATGCAATTCCTCTCGCCGTGTATGGAGAACCTTGGCGATCCTGTCGAGAAGCTTGGCTGAGGGAGGGACCTTCCCTGATTCAATCCGGCTAACATGTGCCGGATCGACCTTGAGGAGTTTTGCAAGATTCTTGAGACTGACCTTCCGCAGTTTTCGGAGAGACCTGATCCGTTGTCCAAGCTCTTTCGCCGCTTCCATGTGATGAGCCCAATCTATCAAGGTTGACTGTTCTTGTCAACTCAACGACAATTGCACTTTGATAGGGGCGCTGATAGAGTGCCCTCGATGTGGTGGTAGACAACGTGTTTCATCATCGGTCCTCCAGTCCATGTGACCTGGGAATGTAGCGATTTCGTCTGAACGATGGTCACGGACCCTCTCGCGAGCGACTTCGATCCCATTCCCTTTCGGATACATCCACGCGTTTTCGCGGCGCTCGGAGCAGACCTGGTCACAAATGACGTCGTTGCGGTCATCGAGTTGGTTAAGAACTCATATGATGCCTTTGCCTCAAATGTTTGGATTCGCTTCAAAACAGATCTGGAAGAAGGCCCCTTCATCGAAATTGAGGATGATGGCCAAGGAATGTCAAAAGAGATCATCGAGGACGTGTGGTGTGTGGTGGCAACGCCGCACAAGGAGAAAAATCCCTACGCCCGGAGTGGTGGCAAGCGGCGGCGTGTAGCCGGCAAGAAAGGACTTGGGAGGCTATCGGCCGGTCGCCTGGGCGAGAGTCTCCAGGTGCTAACTCAACCCACGGGACAAGCATGCTGGGAAGTCAAAGTCAGCTGGAGCGATCTCGCTGGCCATACAGCGCTATCATCCTGTATTGCCCAGCTTCGAAGGTACCCCAAGGAATCTCCGTTCAACGTGTCGGGCACAAGGCTCCGGATATTCGGGCTCACACTCCCGTGGGACGCTTCGAAAGTTGCCGACTTGGAGGACAACCTTACGCGGCTCATATCTCCCTTTGCCGCTGTCGGTACGTTCAACATCTTCCTAGTGGGGCCAGACTCATCCGGTGCTGCACCGCTAAGCATTCAACCGCCAGAATTCCTGAACGCTCCCAAGTACGTGATCCTCGGTGAGGCAGACTCAGGCGGTAAGGTGATCGCGGAATACAGATTCGACCCGATTCGGGATGGAAAAGGAAGAACCAAGCGGGTTTCCCTCACGTGGCAACAGGCCTACGATTCCATGAAGGAGCGCTGGCAATCTCTTGGGAGGAAGAGATTCCTATTTGATGAAAAAGGGCCAAAGTGCGGGCAGTTCTCATTCGAAATCCGAGCATGGGACATTGACCCCGAAGGGACCAAGGAGATCCAGGATCGCTTCGACTACCAAAAAAGCAAGGTTCGTAGGGCAATCCGAGCGCACAAGGGTATCTCGGTCTACCGGGATGGGATTCTGATACTCCCCAAATCGGAGACATCGCGGGACTGGCTTGGTTTGGACTTAAGGCGCGTAAGCCGGGTTGGTGGCCGCCTGAGCACGAATCAGATCGTCGGATACGTTGCCCTTACGGCAGCAAACAACCCCGATATCGAGGACACCAGTGACCGCGAGAGGCTCGTGGATAATCTCGCGGTCGCGCAGTTCGAAGAAATTCTCATCACTGTGGTCCAGCTTCTCGAAAACGAACGTGATGGCGACAGATCTCAAAAACCACCCTCGCAGCCACTTGTCGAACTATTCTCGCGTCTGCATGCGGACAGTGTCGTTTCTGAGACCGAAGAGATTGTCCAAAGCGAAGGCCCGGCCTCTGACGTCCTGCCCCTTCTAAAGCAGTTCAACGATGAACTGAAGACAACGGCCAAGGAGCTTCAGCAGCGCTTCACTTTCTACAGCCAGATGGCTACGGTCGGCACCATCGCCCAAATCCTCGTGCATGAGATACGAAATCGAACGACATCATTTGGTCATTTCGTCCGCATGGTAAGAGACAGGCTTGGTCCGCTGAAGGATCCTGATGTTGCCGAGGCAGCAACGTGGGCTGAGGAGGCAATTCATTCACTGGAGAATCTTGCCGATACGTTCGCTCCCTTGGCGAGCCGAAGCTTCAGGCGGCGCATTAGAGATTCCGTCGTGGAGGAACGCATTCGCGCCTGCTTTGAACTCCTCCGGGGTGATTTTAGGAAGAAGAAGGTGGATTGTACTTTTCCAGAGGGAAAAACACGGGTGGCAATGGACCCAGGTGAACTCGACGCCGTTGTTCTGAATCTCATGACCAACTCACTATACTGGCTTGGAAGCGTCAATGACAAACATGGAAAACTCCTGTTCCAGCTTGAGAAAATAGATCGTGGATCTCGCGTTCGTGTTTGGGCGCACGACAACGGCCCTGGCGTCGCCAAGGAGGACGCTCCGAAGATTTTCGATCCTGGATTCACAAGAAAACCGGGGGGTATCGGCATGGGGTTAACTGTTGCGAGCGAGCTGGTGCGCGAATATGGTGGGCAGATGCAGATTTCATCAGGCAAGCTGGGAGGTGCGTCCTTCGGTTTCGACCTCCCAGCCAGGAAGGACTGAAGTCGTGCGGAAGCTGAGAGTACTCTTCGTCGACGATATCGAAGTGAGTATCGGTCCTGCGATGAAGTGGGTCAAAGAGTCTCACGACTGCGACTGCATACCGTTTGATACTTTTGAGACCGAGATCGAGGTTCGCCAACCCCATATTATCATCATAGACCGATTCCAAGGCACGCCTGTAAGTGGCAGTGATGAGGGCAGCAAGGTCTTCGACATGATTTGGCTCCGGCGTTTTTGCCCCGTTGTGATTTACTCGGCGTTTCCCGATGAAGTGACGGATGATCGCGAGAGACATCCGTTCGTGAAACACGTCAAGAAGGATCAGGACCTTGGAAAGTTCAAGGAGGCGGTGACAGCGATGGTTGCACACGCGCAAACCATCGAGGGAGTCGAGCGACATATCAGGACCCAATTCGCCGTGGCCATGCGCGAGGTCGCGCCTTATGCCTCTTCAGTCTCCTCAAATAAGAAGGAATACGACGATGCCGTCACCAGACATGCCCGACGACGACTTGCAGCACTGATGGACCAAATGAGTCTGGGAGCCCTGAGAAGTTGGGAACAATACATCTTCCCTCCTGTCAGCAAGGACCCAAAACTCGGAGATATTATCAGAAAAAAAGATGGTAAAACCGATGATGTGCAGGCATTTCGACTCGTTCTCACACCTTCGTGCGACATGGCAGCGGGACAAAGCAACAGAACCGAGCAAATACTGGTAGCCAGCTGCATCTCCAATAAGATCGGGCTCAAGGCTCTTGGAATGGATGGTGCAAAACAGGAGAAAATAAAGGGAAATCTGATTACAGTGGGCCATCGAGACGGAATCCTGCCGCTTCCGGGTCTGAAAGGACACTTTCCCTCAATGATGGCGGATCTAAAACAATTGGAGCTTTTGCAACGAGACGATGTGACGGAGGAGAAGACATATTTGCGGATCGCTTCAATTGACAGCCCATTCCGGGAGCTCGTAGCCTGGGCGTATCTAAGCGTTGCGTGCCGGCCCGGCCTGCCTGTACGAGATTTTGATGGGTGGGCCAGTCAGATAGCCAGCGAGTGAATTTCGCTCTACCAGAAAATGGAACTCGCTGCATTTGATTTTTTTTGTGGCGCAGGTGGTCTTACACGCGGTCTATTGGATGCCGGGATCACGGTTCTCGCCGGTTTCGATGCTGATGGAAGCTGCGCTGAGACCTATGAACGAAACAACTCCCCATCAAGGTACGTAGAAGCGGATATTCGGACTTTGGCGATGAAAGACCTTCGGAACAGTTCCAAGGGAGCAATCATGTCAGAGATGTTGTTTGTTGGCTGTGCACCATGTCAGCCCTTCACCAAGCAGGTCAAGAACGGCAATTCCGCACCCGTCGAGACACTCCTGGGCGCGTTTGGACGATTGATTGAGATGGCAACTCCCAGAACTGTTCTGATGGAGAATGTGCCTGGAATTGCGAGAGTGCGGGGGAACAGCACGTTCAAGCGATTCCTTCGTTGCCTGGAGAGTAACGGCTATCTCGTCGATGTCGGCGTGCTGGACGCAAAGAAACTGGGAGTCCCTCAAACCCGAAGGCGTCTGATATTGATTGCCATGCGCGGAAGAAAGCCGACATTGCCGAAACCAATCTCTAGTGCCGGACTCCGACCTTACAGGACAGTCCGGCAGGCAATCGGGCACTTTCCCCCGATCGAAGCCGGCGAAAGCCATCTCACAGTGCCGAATCATACGGCGGCCTCGCTCAGCCCCACCAACCTGGAACGAATAAAGCACACCCCTAAAGACGGAGGAGATCGGCGTTCATGGCCCCCTTATCTGCGGCTGGAGTGTCACAATGAAAACCATCAGGGACACACAGACGTGTACGGAAGGATGAGGTGGGACGCTCCTGCCCCAACCCTTACGGGGAGATGCAACAGCCTTTCCAATGGCAGATATGGCCATCCAACTCAAGACAGAGCGATCAGCCTTCGGGAGGCTGCTGCCCTCCAATCGTTTCCGGATCGATACGTGTTTTCCGGTACCGATCAGCATATTGCCAAGCAAATTGGGAACGCGGTCCCAGTTGCTCTCGCCAAAAGCCTTGGCGAGCACATTCTAAAAATCCAGGCTTCATCATGATCCAACCGTGAAAACCATACACAAGTATGGTTGCAGTAGTGATCGCAGTGGATTGTGAGATGCAGGGCAAAACTGGGCAAAGGACGGCAAAGTGAAGGGGCACGAGTAGGGCGGTTTTCGCTCGTAGGGACGCGAGGTTATCGAAGAGCTGCAAAGAGCGGCAAACTACGGCGAGAAAGGCGTGAGCGGCTCACTGCGATTCGTTGCCCGGCCGTCGTAGCCGGGCCTGAAGCGCAGTACTGCGCCCTCCTTGGCCCTGTATCAGGCGGACGCTCTCCCGCGTTCTGCGCGACCCGTCCTGGACCGCTCTGTTGCGCAGGACCACACCATCCTCAGCGAGGTAAAACCACCCCTTGCGACGGGGGGACGGTGGGCAAGGAGGAGGGCACCTTGTACATGCTCTCAATTACCGCCCGCTCATCTCTTGGCCGCCCTGCCGTGTGGCTCCGATCGGAAAACTTCGATCTCCAACAGCCGGCCCTCCGGGTCGTAGGAGAAGATGACCGGGAACTTTCGAAGGAGT
Source organism: Nitrospirota bacterium (assembly GCA_016180645.1). NCBI lineage: Bacteria > Pseudomonadati > Nitrospirota > Nitrospirota bacterium. Next base: position 33,009 of record JACPAV010000009.1, read on the forward strand.
CTTCTTGGAAGCTCGTAGGCAAAGCCGCCGTAGACGGGCGTCCTCCCCGCCCTCTTCCGCCGAGAGTCGCCCCGGGAGCGTCGAAGGAACCGAATGCCAGCCAAGTGATCGTCCACAAAAGCCTCGATCTCGCCTTCGCGCAATCGAATGGAACGGTCCGATGCAATGTTGATCTTTCCCCCGGCCCATCGGGATTCGTATGCATGATTCACGCGGACGGCCAGTTTCGTCCCGTGAAACCCGATCTCGTCATCAAGCAGCGTCGCCTCCGTGCGGTGCTTCCGCACGGCTCCACTGCTACGGGGCGACGGGATGAATCGACCGATCCGCTTCCTGCCCTTTGCGGGCAAGAGATATTCGGGGTTAGACGTTCCCTTGATTTGACCGCAGGTGCGGCAGGCATGTTGACCGCCGCCGATGCGTCGGTATCCCTTCGGATGGCGGCACTGAAGCCCGTAGTAATGCCAGGCCGTCCCGAGCTCCTGATAGATATTGTAGAAAAGATCCGCCCGGCGACCGTCTTGAAATGGTTTCCCTCGCAGCCACTTCTCCGATACGTAGTCCATCGCCCGCAGAACCCTCCGTATGGCCTCGCCGACCTCCTTGGAGCTTTGCACGGAGAAAGGGGGCGTCGAACGAAGGAACTTCACGGAAGACTGTCCCTTCGTCCGATTCAGCGGATTCATCCGACACCGTTTCCCATGCTCATCCCTGGTCTTCTTTTCGCCAAATGAGGAAGATTGGCGACGCAACGGTATTTCTTCTCAAATCGCCGGATTCTGCTCTGAAATTGAGAGGCCGCCAGCGAGGACGTATCCAAAACCCTTCGCCTGCCGTTCGTCTCCCCGAGCAATCTCATTTCTTCAGCACAACTTCCAACAAGGGGATGATTTGCTATTTCGGCGGGCCTGAAACGGATCCCCTGAGCCGATCCAGGCTCCATGTGCCCGGGCCGTAACAGGCGATGAAGAGAAAGACGAAGGAGTAGAGCGCGGCCGGTTCGCCCTTGTTGACGGCGGGGAAAAAGTTGGAGTCCAATTGGAATTTCCAGTGGAATTGGATGTAGGCGACGGCCATGGTTCCGCTCGCAAGGAAGGCCGCCCAAGTGGTGAACAAACCCAGGGCCATGGCGAGACCCGTCACCAGCTCGATGATGCCACCAAACCAGAGCTGCGTTCCGAACTCCGGCTGGAAATCGGACAGGACGCCGAAGATCTTCTGCATGCCGTGGAAAGCAAACATGAGTCCGCTCACGATGCGAAGGGTCGCGTATGCGGCTTCAGTCTTTGGTGCCAGAAATCGAACAATCATACCCATCACCTCCTCTTCAGATCATTTCTGTAGCGTGGAGACATAAAAGTCAAACCTCACGCCGTAACGGCGCACACGTTCAGACCACAGACGTAGATGATGGAATCGAGAGTCATTTTGTACACGGCGGACGGGTGACAGAGCTGCGAGGCGGCGAAGGTGTATCTTTCGCAAAAGGGAGTCGCGTTCGAGACTAGGAATGTGAGTCACGACGAGCAGGCCTTCCGTGAGCTGCGCGACGTCTACAACGCCACGGGTACTCCAATCATCGTGATCGGCGATCAGGTTGTGCGCGGATTCGATCTCGGCCGCATCCGCCGCTTGTTGAACCTCTGATGGCCGCGGAAATCGTCTGTCCCTTCTGCGGCCAATTCCTTCCGCTGCCCGCGGGAGCCACGGAAGGCAATACTTTCTCCTGCCCCCGATGCGCCGGATCGCGGCTGCGCGTTCTCCGAAACGGGTCTTCTTTTTCTCTACAGCCGATCCCCACCGCCAGTTGTGCCGTGTGCGGAGACATTCTCGATCTTCCAAATTCGATCCGGACCGGCGACCTCACCACACATTGCAATACATCGCAGAAAGTCGAACAGGAGTTGGGCGCCTTCGCCCTGACCCCCATTCAATCTTGATCTGATTCATGCCGTTCAGCGAGGGATTGGCCGAGAGAGTCCGAAAAGTATTGCATTCCCGCAATGGGATCGTCGAAAAACGGATGTTCGGCGGGATCGCCTTCATGCTGAACGGAAAGATGTGTTGCGGGGTGCTGAAAGATGATCTTGTCGTCCGCGTTGACCCGACCAATCAGGACGCGATGCTCAAGGAGCGCGGCGCACGACCGATGGACTTCACGGGTCGCCCGATGAAGGGCTACCTTTACATTAACCCCGGTGGCTGCGATACGGCAGCTCTCTTGAGGAAATGGCTCGACCGCGCGATCCGCTTCACTGAAAGTCTTAGCGCGCCCTCGCAACGATCGAAGCGTAGATCGAATCGCTCCAAGCGGTCCGCCTGACCTTCGAATAGTAGACGCGGAGACTGTCATCCACCGTCTGCGGATCGCGGCCCAGGACTTGCCGGAGCGTATCCGGCGCACAGTGATACCCGTGCTCCGCCATCATCTCCAGGAACAAGTATGACTCGTAGGCATTGAAGGACACCGGCCTGAGAAGAGTGCCGAGCGTCCTCAACATTCCGCGCGGGATGGCCGCCACCCGCACGGTTCTATTCAAGATTGAGCCTATCTTAGCCGCTCCCTGTCGAAGGGTGAGCCCCTCACTCCCGCCCAGTTCGTAGAAACGATTGCGGGGAGGCTGACCGGCGATCTTCACGATGGCCTCGGCCAGGTCCGCCGTCGAAATGAATGAGATCGGACCCGAGTCCGGCGCGGGAATGACGACCAAGCCCCATCGCTCGATTGGCGGACCCAACATGCCGACCAGACTGTTCGGGCCAGTCATGAAGGTGGACGGACGCAGAATCGAGTAGCCCAATCCAATCTCGCGCAGCGCCTTCTCCGCTTCCCGCTTCGCCGGCAGGATCACGGGGGCGTAGTCGCGGTCGGCCCAGAGCAACGACATCAGCACGAAATGCTGAACACCGGCGTCTTTCGCGGCACGGATCAGATTCCTATTGCCCTCCGCGTCCGTGGCAAACAGTATTTCTTTCGTTCGGGCGTAATGCCGACCGACGAGCGAGATGACCGTCTCCGACCCTTTGCAAGCCAGGGGAAGCGTCTCCGGCGAGCACACGTCCCCTTTGACGGCCTCGGCCCCGAGTTCATGGAACTCATGCGCTGCTGAATCGGAACGCACCATGACCCTGACGCACCGCCTCTCCTCGATGAGTCGGCGGACCACCCTCCGTCCGACCTCAGTGGTTGCACCTGCAATCAGAATCATGCAGGGGAACTATCATGGACGCGCACCCTCAGCCAACTCTCCGCCGGCCAAGGACGATCGGACGGCATTCAGCCGCCGTTTTCCACCAAATGACGCCGCCGCGGGATATTGACCGCCTCCCGGCGCTCCTCCAGGACTTCCGTCCCCTTGGGCGTCAGCATCAGCTTCCTGCCACTTCCGGGCGCATCGCAGAGGTACCCCTTGGCGCGCATGGAAAGGACATCGGCCATCACCTCCTCGTACGTCGTGCCCTTCAGGACACCAAAGAGTTCGGAACGGAGGAGATCCGGATGGGCATGCACCGCGTCGCAGGTGCGGGAACCCTGCAGGACACCCGCGATTCCCGACGGCGCCAACGATCCGCTCACGGTTTCGACAAGGCGGAGGATGGAGACACCGATCTTTCGGGGGACCGTCCTTTTTTCCAAGTCGACGGCATGGACGGTGGCGCGTGCCGTGGCGCCCGCCCCTCCGCGCTTCTCGGCGGGCCTCACGATTCGTGCGACCTTTCCCGCTCCCACCCGCGATCGGCGATGAGCATTCTCACCGAGGACTTTCGCCGACAGCGATCGCAGGACCTTGATCGGAAAATGCGAGAGGGCGCCGAAACCGGCGAGATTCCGCCAGGCGGGTGGGATCCTCTTCGAGGAACTGCCGCCGAGGAACCGCGCGAACATTGTCGCGCCGAGTCGCCCCTTCGATTCCAACACCTCGCGATGGCGTTCGAGAATACGCGACGTCTCCGTCGGGGTATCCGTTCGATGAATCGGCGCCTTGCCGCCTGCGCAGGCGGAGCAGTTCCCGCAGCGGTAGCCGGGGGGAAGCTTCTCCCCGAAGTAGCGAAGGAGGCCGGCGCGGTGGCAGAGGCGGTCCTCCGCATAGGAAATCACGGACTTGAGCCTCGCGTAGTCGGCCACTTTTCGGGCATACATCGTGTCGAGGTTGAGGCGCGACCCGGCGGCTCCGTCCTTCTCCCTCGTGAGGCGATCTCCCTCCTCCCTCCGGATCAGCCCCTGCTCCAGGAGCACGAGCAAGGCGACATTGAACTGCTCGTCGGTCATCCCGCCGGCGCCGGCCCGCAACTCCTCCGCGGGGGTGCCCGCAGCCGAGACGGCCTCCAGGACGGCCAACACCTGTTCCCGGTTCGGGTAGCGGTTTCGGATAAAATAGTGGGCGAGGGACACATCTTTCCGGCTGAAGAGCATGACACAGCGGGCCGGCGCGCCGTCGCGTCCCGCGCGACCGGCCTCCTGATAATAGGCTTCGAGAGAGGCGGGATGCTGATAGTGGATCACCGCCCGAACGTCCGGGTTGTCGATGCCCATGCCGAAGGCCACGGTGGCCACCGCGATCGGCTTTTCGCCGGACAACCATGCCTCTTGCGCGGCCTTGCGATCTTCGGCCCTCATCCCCGCATGGTATGCAACGGCCTTGAATCCATTCCGGCGCAAGTCCTCCGCAATCTCGTCCGCATCCCTCCGGCGCCCCACGTAGATGATCCCGGATTCCCGCGAACGCGGGGGCGATCCCCCGTCCGTCGGCTCGCCGAGTAGTCCGTACAAGCGGCGCATCTTGTCCCCCGGCCCGCACGTCTGCACTTCGAAACGAAGATTCGGGCGGTCGAAGGGTGCGACCATCGTCAGCGGTTCCACCAGTCCGAGGCGGTGCGCGATATCGACGCGCGTGTCGGGCGTGGCGGTGGCGGTGAGGGCCAGCACCGGACATGGCCGCAAGCCGGCAATCGTCCCACGAAGGGAGAGGTAGGACGGCCGGAAGTCGTAGCCCCACCGGCTGACACAGTGCGCTTCGTCTACGACGAAAAGTTTCGGGGCAAGGCCGAAGATCCGTTCCCGGTAGCCGGACAACTCCAGACGCTCTGGAGCGACGTACAGGAGTGCCACACCACGGCTCACTTGGGCGAGCGCCGCCGAGACCTCGACGGAGGAAAGATTCGAATGGAGGGCCACGGCCTGCGCGCGATGCCTGCGATTGAACGCATCCACCTGATCTTTCATGAGCGCAATGAGAGGGGATGCGACCACGGTCAGCCCATTCAGGACGGAGGCCGGAAGTTGATACGTAAGGGATTTTCCCCCGCCCGTCGGCAGGACTCCCAAGGCATCGCGGCCGGCGAGCACAGCCTGGATCAGATCCCTTTGACCCGGCAGGAACGATTCGAAGCCGAACTCCCCTTTGAGAACATCGTCGATGGGAGGAAGAGGTCCCGAGAGGGTCATCACCGACTCTGCCCTCTCCTTGACGGAGGCAGCCCACCGTATCCTTCTTGCCTTCGCACAACGTGACTCTACCACAGGCACAGTCGGCTCCCCAACGGAATTGATTCGAGAAAACCCGACGTATCCCCTGTCCAAATCCGTTCAGGGGTCCGGCGGAAGTGGCTGAAACCGACCAAAGCTCTGCCGTTGGAATCGTGGAGTGGAAACGGCTGCGCAACGCTCCGCTTCGATGGGCAGTTTCACGCGCCCCTCGTGGGAGGTGGCGTCCAGATTGCGCTACGAGACTGTATGTTGAACAACCGAGTCCGATTCCAAATCGTCGCCGCCGCGCTGGCTGCGTTGGCTGTAATTCCATCCAAAGCCTTCTCGTGGGGAACTGCTCATTCGCACATGACCGAGACCGTCGCCGAGGCCGGCCTGCAGGGACTCGATCGCGGTCTGTACGCCCCGCTTCTCGGCGACCTCGCCGTGTGGGCGGACGGGAAAGAGCCCGAGGATTTCAAGGGCACCTTGGGAATCGATGAGGAGATCAATCCCCCGCCGGACCTTCGCCTCGGCGGCGCCGATCCCGACCACTGGCTCGACATTTTCAACCTCGATCACGGGCTTCAGCCGCAGGGAGTAGCGCAGATGGACTTCGCCCTCTTCATTGGAAACGCGAAGAAAGCTTTCGAGTCGGGCGACAAGGAGAAGGGATTTCTGCTTCTCGGCCGCGGCATTCACTACCTTGAGGACATCGGGATGCCCTACCACGTGGTGCTTTGGGAAAACCTCGATTTCCTTCATGGCCATTCGGCGTATGAGAGCTGGGCCGATGGTCAGTGGGACGCGCTACAGCTTGCTTCATGGGTGAGGGATGGCACGCAGTTTTCGTCTGAGATTAAGATCACCGATCCCGCCAACCTCGTTATCGAAATGGCGCGAATCAGCCGTCCCTACCTCGACCGCATCAAGGGCGGAAAGTGGACGAGCGACACGAAGGCCACCCAGGAGTTGATGTTCAGCCTCGGCCAACGCATCGCCGCCACGTTCAGCTACGTCGCCCCGGAGCAGTTCACATTCCCGAAGCCGAGCAGCGGAAAGAATGGCGGCAACACGGGCACGACCCCCTCCACTCCCCCCGCCGGCGCCGGCGGCTGCAGCATGGTGGATTTCGCTTCGCCAGTTTCCTTCGGCGGCCTGGGACTGCTCCTCTTCCCCGCCGCCTACTTCCTCCGCCGGCGCTCTTCCGTTCGCTCGTAGTCGCAGCCTTCAGCCCGCGTCCGTAGACGCACCCATGAAGGCCATGATCCATGCCGTGCCGTCCGCAGGACGGCGACTTCCCATGCCCCCATACCGTCCTCGGCACGGGGGTGCGCCTGTTCCACGCTACCTCCCGCTCCGGCAGGCACGGAGAACCTGGGCCGCGAGTTGGACGGCCCCGGCGGCCTGCCCTCTTGTGAAGGCCTCATAAGGAGCGCCGCCCGGCAGTCCGTTGGGGTAGCGTGTTGGGATGTAGTACCCATCCAGAATCTTCGCTTTTTCAGTGAGCGGATCGAATTTCTTCTCGTATTTCGCGCACCAGCGGCCCAACTCTATGACCGAATGGGTCTTGATGAGTTCTTCACCCCTTGAATACAGAAAACCTTTGAGAGACTTTTCCGCCACCTGCTGGCTCACGAAACACGTCAATGCAAATCCGCCCTCTCGGAGAAGAATCCGGGCATATTTCAGGTCATCCGCCGCTTGGCGAAGCCAGGAAACGGCCTCTTTATCAGGGTCGTTTTGCATGGAGCAACTTCGCTGTTTTCAAAGCGTGCTTGAGAAAGGGTCTGGCACGCATGCCCTCGTACTCTTCGGGGGTGTAGACAAGAAGATCAACATTCGCCGGACCCAGGCGCATGTACAGCCGCCTTAATCGTTCAACGAACGGGAGTTTCGACGGCATCACGGCAACCATGTCCGCATCGCTGAAGAGATTCGCGGTGCCGTTGGCGAGGGAGCCGATGAGCCAGATTTTCCGGGCTCCTTTCTTCTTCAACTCCGAGGTCAACCGGCGGACTTCAGCGCGAAGCGCCGCCAGGTGCTTCCTTCTCTCGCGGTGGAGTTGATCCGGCGTCACCCCGCACTTCTCCTTTCAGTCGCATTTTCAGGGTTCAACCTATGCGCGTCGTCAACGACTGTGCTTTCTCCAAAAGGTTGGCTCTGCGCCGCCGTTTCCGAAAATGCGAGAAGATCGGCCCCAAGATAGGCAGCCTTAAGGCCAAGCCGCTTCCAAGTCGACCTACGCAAGTCCCGTTGAGCATTTTCGTGAAAGGATAGGTGCGGGGTCATGGGGGTATTGTGCCACAGTGTCGGAAGATCGCCACGCCTATGACGGTACAGATCATGACTGCGAAAGGGATCAGGAGCCAAGCCGCCATGATCCAAGCTTCGATTTGAAAGTGCCCCGGCTTCTGGCGGATGTACCACCTTGCCGACGACTTCCGCGCCTCCAATCGGCTATGCCGCGCTGCTCTTCCTTCCGACTCTCTTCTTCGGCACCCGCCGACGCCTCCCTCTCCGCTCATAGATTGAGAGCGCAAGGTGAGAGAGCTACGTCAGGGGAGTCCCAAAATCCGACAGCCCCACAATTCACTATTTTGAGCCAGTCAGGTCCGAGCAGTCCTCAACGTAATACGGGTATTCAGTAACAACTTGGCAACGCTCCGCTGGGACCCGTTTTCCAAAAACCGTATTCCGCGCCTCCCCCTCGCCACAGTTGGAGCTGTTTTGACGATAGCCTGAACTGGATGTACAGTACGAAAACTCCATCGCGCCGCCACCAATTTTTCCGGCCGCGGAAACGCTCGTATTCACCCACCCCTCGAAGAAAGTGTCATACCCACCAGAGCACGAAGCGGTGAAGGTGCCCCCATCTGCGATGTACTTCCCTTTCCAGCGGGTGCACCCCACCGTAAAGGGTGGCTGAATAGCGTACTTTTCAGCACCATGGAAACACAGCGTGAAAGAATCGGAAACAGCGGAGGCAGTGACTTGGGATGGACCTCTCATTATCTTCTCAACCTCATAGCAGCCGCTCACATCCTCGACCGCTTGAACCGCCGCCTTATCGCCCGAATTCTCCAGGGTGATTTCCTGCCGAGCATCCAAACCCTGCCCTGGTGATCCCGCGTCATCGTCTTGGCCGTTCTCAATAGTGATTTCCCGTCGAGCGTCCAAATCTTCAGCGTCTTCTACGGAACAGGTAATGAGAAGGGCAAGATTGATCAGGAAACATACGATAGCCGCGCCTTGCTTCGTCAGGCTCGTCGCTTCCCTCATTGCTTGCTGCTCACGGCTCACGAGGAAGGAAAGGATTCCTTCAAAATCGAATAGCGTGTCCCCACCGCCCTTGCGGGCGATGGGGCGAAGGGCCCCCGCGTTTCAGGTTCGGGTTACTCTTGCATCACCCCGCGCTCGCCGCCGAAGCGGAAAGCGCTAAGACGCTGCAGAGGTTGAAAAGACACCGTATGGTCTTTGGCCGAAGCCAAAGGACCGTACTCCTTGAAAGGAGGTGATCCAACCGCAGGTTCCCCTACGGTTACCTTGTTACGACTTCACCCCAATCACCGGCCAAACCTTGTCCCCGCATACGCGAGTCTTCTGGTTCAGCAGGCTTTCGTGGTGTGACGGGCGGTGTGTACAAGGCCCGGGAACGTATTCACCGCGGCGTGGCTGATCCGCGATTACTAGCGATTCCAGCTTCACGGAGTCGAATTGCAGACTCCGATCCGAACTGAGACCGGTTTTGAGGATTAGCTCCCCCTCGCGGGTTGGCAACCCACTATACCGGCCATTGTAGCACGTGTGTGGCCCTGGGCATAAAGGCCATGAGGACTTGACGTCATCCCCACCTTCCTCCCTCTAATGAGGGCAGTCCCCCTTGAGTGCGCCCTTGCGGGTTGGCAACGAGGGGTAAGGGTTGCGCTCGTTGTGGGACTTAACCATACATCTCACGACACGAGCTGACGACAGCCATGCAGCACCTGTGCTAGACTGCCTTGCGGCTCCCCGGATCTTTCGACCCAAGTACTATCTAACATGTCAAGCCCAGGTAAGGTTCTTCGCGTACCGTCGAATTGAACCACATGCTCCACCGCTTGTGCGGGCCCCCGTCAATTCCTTTGAGTTTCAACCTTGCGGCCGTACTCCCCAGGCGGCACACTTAACGCGTTAGCTACGACAACGATGCTCTAAAATCGAGCTCCGTCGTCCAGTGTGCAACGTTTACGGCGTGGACTACCAGGGTATCTAATCCTGTTTGCTCCCCACGCTTTCATGCCTCAGCGTCAGGGACGTGCTAGAAGGCTGCTTTCGCCTTAGGTGTTCCTCCCGATCTCTTAGCATTTCACCGCTACACCGGGAATTCCGCCTTCCTCTACCGTCCTCTAGCCTTGCAGTTTCGGTGGCCATTCCCCTGTTAAGCAGAGGGATTTCACCGCCGACACGCAAAGCCGCCTACGCATCCTTTACGCCCAGTGATTCCGGACAACGCTTGGACTCTCCGTTTTACCGCGGCTGCTGGCACGGAGTTGGCCAGTCCTTTCTCGAGGAGTACCGTCAATCCGTGCGTCTGTTCGACGCACGAACCTTCGTCCCCCTCAACAGGGTTTTACGACCCGAAGGCCTTCTTCACCCACGCGGCGTGGCTGGGTCAGGCTTTCGCCCATTGCCCAAAATTCCCCACTGCTGCCTCCCGTAGGAGTCTGGCCCGTATCGCAGTGCCAGTGTGGGGGGTTGCGCTCTCACGCCCCCTACCCGTCATAGCCTTGGTAGGCCGTTACCCCACCAACTAGCTGATAGGCCGCAGGCTCATCCGGAAGCGCAAGCGTGAAATCAGAGGCTTGCCTTTGGACGACAAAATGAATCGTCGACGTTACCGGGTATTAGTCCGCCTTTCGGCGGGTTATCCCCGTCTTCCGGGTAGATCACCTACGTGTTACTCACCCGTTTGCCGGTTTACTCTCCGTATTGCTACGAATTTCTCCCTCGACTTGCATGTGTTATGCACGCCGCCAGCGTTAGTCCTGAGCCAGGATCAAGCTCTCCGAGGTAATTCTTCCGAATCACTTCGTTCCTCCACCACCTGGCGGAGGCGGGCTTAATCCGGTTGAACCAAAAACAAATCCCGCTCACCCATTGGCGAACGGGACAATTAGGGTCCCTTCTTACGCTATTCGATTTTCAAAGAACCGCGGCCCGCGCAAAGGATACGTCCCCCCGCAGGCTTCGATGGCCCGCATGTACATCGGGCTATGGGACGAGTCTGCACCACCCCACCGAACTTGTCAAGAGGGTCCAAATACCCTAGAATAATGTCGATCAGGGGGCATGGGAAACACACTGCAAGTCCGGGGATCTTCGACGTGAAATTCATCGATGAAGTCACCATAGACGTTGTTGCCGGTGACGGCGGCAACGGGTGCGTCAGTTTCCGGCGCGAGAAGTTTGTTCCGCGCGGTGGACCGAACGGAGGCGATGGAGGGGACGGCGGCAGCGTGGTCTTCGTCGGCGACAAGAACATGCGGACCCTCCTCGAAATGAAAGTTCAGAAATCGTACAAAGCCGAACGCGGGCAGCATGGGATGGGGAAAAATCTCTACGGCAAGAAGGGCGAGGAGCGGACGATCCGATTGCCCCTTGGCACGGTGATTTACAACGACGACACGGGAGTAATCCTCGGCGACATCATCCAACACGGGCAGGTGCTGGTCGCCGCGAAGGGGGGAAAGGGCGGACGAGGCAATGCGCATTTCGCCACCGCCACGCATCAGGCGCCGAGAGAATTCGAACACGGAGGAAAAGGTGACAAACGCCGACTCCGCTTGGAACTGAAGTTGATGGCCGATGTCGGATTGGTCGGCCTCCCCAATGCTGGGAAGTCCACCCTCCTCCGCAAAATCTCGCGGGCGCGCCCGAAAGTCGCCGCCTACCCCTTCACGACGCTCGTCCCTAACCTGGGCGTGGTTGCCTACGGCGACTATGAAAGCTTTGTGATGGCGGACCTGCCGGGACTGATCGAAGGCGCCAGCCAGGGTGCGGGGCTAGGACATCAGTTCCTCCGTCACATAGAAAGGACGCGCGTGCTTTTGTTCCTGCTCGATGCGTCCGGCACGTCCTGGCCCGATGCCTACTCCGCTTACCAAATCCTGCGGACGGAAATTGAGAAGCACAATCCGGAACTCCTTGAACGCGAGGCCATTGTGGCCCTCAACAAGACGGACATGATTCAGGACAAACAGGCCGGTGAAACGCAGCGCGCGAGGTTTGAACGAGAAGGCGTCTCGGTAATGTTCATCTCCGCGCTCAAGGGACAGGGGCTCAAGGAACTCATTTACAACCTGGGACACAAGATCGACCGGGTGCGCCAAGACCAGGATCCAGCCTCGGCAGAAAACATCCAATAGACCGGTTTTCCCACATGAATCTCGACCGCAAGGAAGTTCTGCATCACGCCCGGCGCGTGGTGGTGAAAGTGGGCGCGAGCGTGCTCGCTCCGGATGGAAAACCGAAGGCGGCGGTCTTTTCCACGCTGGCACGGCAGATTGCCGGCCTTTCCGGACGGAAGATTCAGGTCGTGCTCGTCAGCTCCGGGGCCGTGGCCTCAGGCAGGCCGGTGCTGGGGTATTCAAGCAATTCCATTTCGCTGGAAGACAAACAGGCGGCCGCCGCCGTCGGGCAAAGCCTCTTGATGGAGGCGTACCGCAAGGCCTTCTCACGGCTGCGGGGCACCGTGGCGCAGGTGCTCCTCACGCACGATGACTTTGCGAACCGCCGTCGATTCCTGAATGCCCGCAGCACGCTGAACATTCTTCTTGAGCGCCGCATTCTGCCGATCGTCAATGAGAACGATACCGTGGCCACGGAGGAGATTTCGATCGGCGACAATGACAATCTCTCCGCGCTCGTGGCTTCCATGATCGAGGCGGATGTGCTCATCCTTCTCACCAACACGAATGGCCTGCACGACCAGGACCCGAATCGATCGAAGGACGCCCAGCGCATCCCCCTTATCGTGGATGTGGACGAAACCACGGCGCGGAAGGCCGGAGGCACGGCAAGCCCCTATACCGTGGGCGGAATGCTCACCAAAGTCGAGGCGGCGAAGAAGGCTGCGTTGTCGGGGATTCCCACAGTGGTGGCGGACGGACGGAACGCCGGGGTCCTTCCCCGCCTGCTGAAAGGGGAAGATTTGGGCACGCTGTTTCTGCCCAGCCCCAAAGCCCTCAAGAGCCGCAAGCAGTGGATCGCGTTCTCGGTGAAACCGAAGGGAAAACTGATTCTTGATGAAGGGGCATGCCGGGCCGTCCAGGAACAACGGAAAAGCCTGTTGCCTTCCGGCATCAGTCACGTCGAAGGCGACTTCGATCGGGGCGATGCAGTCTCGCTGGCCACGATCGCCGGCCAGGAGATCGCGCGTGGATTGACTAACTACAGCTCCAAGGAACTGTCGCGGATCCGAGGCGTGAAGTCGTCGTCCATCGAATCCATCCTCGGGTACAAGATCTCTGACGAAGTCGTACACCGGGACAATCTGGTGACGCTTTAGGCAGGGATCAGTGGTCAGGGGTCGGGAATCGGATCGGCAGTGGTTGATACTTTGGGTTCTTCTCATCGCCGCATTTCCAGGTTGCTCCAGCGCCTCCATCGACAAGACGCCCCCCCCCCCACCACCGGAACTCCCGGAAGTATTTGAGAGCATGGAGACGAAGTCGATCAATTTCATCACGGAGCGGGGCGAGGAAATTACCCTGGACGCACGGTTCGCGGCCAGCGCGGTCCAGCAAGCGGCGGGATACCAGAATGTCCCGGCCGCAATCATTCAAAAGACGTTTATCCTTTTCGTTTTCGCCGGCGATCACACGTCGCCCTTTCACATGCGAAACGTGCTCGCTTCCCTGGACATCTTCTTTCTCGACTCCGCCGGGAAGGTCGTGAGCCTCCAGCGGATGGATCCAGATCCGCAGAGATTGTGGTCGGCGGGTGGAACCTACAGATATGCGCTGGAGGGTCCCGCCGGGTTTGCGTCGGAACGCGGCCTCGGAGCGGATTCCCATCTCGAACTCCCCCTCCCGTGATCGAGCGGGCGATCCAAGCCGGACCGATTTCCTTCCACTGCCTCGAAGCCGGCAAAGGGCCGATCGTTCTTCTGCTTCACGGATTTCCCGACCACAGCCGGACGTTCAAACACCAGATTCCGGCCCTGGCCAAGGCCGGGTTCCGGGCCATTGCGCCGAACCTGCCGGGCTACGCGCCAACCTCTCCTTCGACGGGAAACGACTACCACCTGAGCTGCATCTCGGAACACATCGGAAGGCTCATCGACACCTTGGGGGAGAAAAAGGTTCATTTGGTCGGTCACGATTGGGGTGCGGGGATCGCCTATGTTTCCGCAGTCCTGTTTCCCGAGAAGCTTCATTCCATCACCACCATGGCGGTGCCGCATCTGCGGGCGGTTCCCGTTGGATTTCGCAAACAGCCCGGACAATTCCGTCGCTCGTGGTACATGATTTTTTTCCAACTGCCGTTCTTTCCGGAACGTGCCCTCCGCGCCAACAATTTCCGGTTGATCGAATGGTTCTGGACACACTGGTCGCCCGGCTGGAGTTGGCCCAAGGAAGACATGGAGGCGCTGAAAGACACCTTCCGGAATCCTGGTGTCGTCGAAGCGGCGATTGAGTACTACCGCGCGCTGAGGGATGTTGCCTCGCCCGAGGGCCGAAGTACGCGGAAGCTCGGTTTCTCACCTGTCCCCGTCCAGACGTTGGCCCTCACGGGTGCAACGGACGGCTGCGTGACGACGAAACTGTTCGACTACATGGATCCCAGATTCTTCCCCGCCGGACTGACAATCCATCGCCTCCCCGGTGCGGGGCACTTTCTACACCTGGAAAAACCTGAAGAAACGACTCGCCGGATTCTAGATTTCCTCCGGGAATAGGGCCTTCAGTCCAGTCCCAGGGCGAAGCGGAGGGCGGTGTTGACCGCTTCCATCTTCTCCGAGCCGAGCGTTGTTATCCGGTTCATGAGCCACGCCTTTGGAACGGTGTGCAGAACGTCGACGTTTACCACACATTCCTTCGAGAGGCCGTCCTCCGGCCCCAGCCGAACCTCAACCGGGAGTTGCCGGATCGCTCCCGTGACCACGGCGACAACGATCGAACGACGAGTCTGAATGGCTCTTTCTCTTGAAACGAGGACGACCGGACGCCTCCCCGATGGGGGAGGCAGGTTCGCCCACCAGATTTCACCCCGCTGCATCACCACTTCTCTCGCGGCAGGGATTTGGTGGCCGCTTTCGCGAGGCTCTCGATTTCCTTGAGGTCCTCCGGGACCTTCCGGTAACCTTCCACATACCTCCTCTCCAACTCCGCGATCTCCCGGCTCCTATGCCACGACCGTAGGGCCTCACGAATGATCTCGCTGCGGGGCTTCTTCAATCGTTTCCGCGTCCTCTCCAAGGCTTCAAAATCCTCCGCGGGCAAACTGATAGCCGTGCGGACCGCTCTCGCCATGTCAGAACCCCCTTCCCTTCTTATTCATACTACTGCACATACTATCATCATACTAGATTATGAGCGGATTGTGCAGGTGGCCCGCTTGATCTTGTTCCCAGCCGGCAAGACCCGGCTCAGCAGATACCTGTCAGCGGGAAGCGATCTGCCGAAGTCCCCACCGTTCCATAGCTTCCAGAATCGGCTTCAGGCTGCGACCGAGCGGAGTCAGGGAGTAGTCCACCCGCGGGGGGATTTGGGCGAAGACCTTGCGCCTAACGATGCCATCCTCCTCCAACTCGCGGAGCTCCTGAGTCAACATGCGCTGGGAGATTCCGCGGATGCCTTTGGCCAATTGGCCGAAGCGCCGGACGCCGGGGAAGAGTTCCCGCAGAATCAATATCTTCCAGCGACCTCCAATGACCCGCAGGGTCGATTCATACGGGCAGTCTGAGCGATGAGCTTTCATGGCGCCATATACTTACTATTAGTAATTAACAGTGGATTCATTATTTCCATACTATTGTTAGTGTACCAGGCGGCGAGATTGTAACATTTGGTCGCCATGATACACCCACTCTCCAAAAGGAGGCCATCATGGACCTGAAAAAGACTCTCCGGGCCGCGGTGCCGGCCCTTCTGCTCGCGCCACAACTCGCGTTCGCCGCGAATTACAAAGTCGATCCCTCCCATTCCAGCGTCGGTTTCACCATCGCGCACCTGGTGATCGCCGAAGTCGAGGGGCGCTTCGACCGGTTCGAGGCGACGTTTGCCTACGACGAAAAGAACCCCTCGAAATCGTCGCTTGAAGCCAAAGCGTATACCGAGAGCATCAACACGAATGAGAAGAAGCGCGACGAGCATCTTCGCTCGGGTGATTTCTTCGACGCGAAGAAGTTTCCTGAAATGACGTTCAAGAGCTCCAAGGTGGTGCCTTCCACCGATGGAAAGTCAGGCCAGATTTTCGGCACGCTCACGATCCGCGACGTATCGAAGGAAGTCGTATTCGATGTGAAACTCAAGGGCAAGATCAAAGATCCTTGGGGAAACGAGAGGGCCGTCTTCGATGCAAGCACCAAGATCAATCGTACCGACTTCGGTCTGAAATGGAACAAGGCCCTCGATGCAGGTGGCGTGGTGGTGGGCGAAGAAGTCACCATCCGGCTCAAGATTGAAGGTGTAGCCGACAAGAGTTGACTCTTCGCCGGCGCAGGAATTCCCCCTTCGCAAGAACCCCCGATCGCCCCGCAAGGCAGGGCCTCGGGGGTTTCTCGTTCCAGCCCGGCCCGGCCGCGCTTGACGACGCCGCCTGGAACGTTTACACGATATCCATCCACTCATGGCCAAACCTTCCGGCAAGCGAAAGAAGAAAGGGCGTCCGATCCCTTTGGCGAAAATCATCGCCGCGTCGGGACGGACGATCGCTACGGGGGGGCAGTTCGTCGGCCACAAGATTGCCGAGTGGTATGGAAAGGTCGATCCCGACGTCTCGCGCCATCTCCTTCAAGTTCCGCTCCTCAGTTACTCGCTGTTCTCCTCGCGACAGGAAGAGGTCGAGCCGGGCGAACCGGACGGACATCCCCCCCTGATCCTCGTCTACGGCCTCGGGGGAAACCGGGGCAATTTCCTCCTGATGTCGTGGTACCTCCGGATCTACGGGCGGAAACGGATCTATCGCGTCGCGTTCAATCCCGAGCAGACCATCCGGCAACGGGCAACCGCGTTGGGCAAATTCATCGAAAAAGTGGCCGACGCCAATCACGAGTCCCAGGTGGACGTGGTGGCCCACAGCCTTGGCGGGGTCGTCGCCCGACTGGCCGTTTCCAGAGAAAAGACGGCCAAGCGCGTTCATACGTTGATTACGTTGGGTGCGCCTCACGGAGGAACCTACCCGGCCCGGTTTGCCAATACGAAGATCACGAAGGATCTCCGGCCCGACAGCCCGCTTATGCGCGGACTTCGGCGCCAGCCGTGGCCCCGACGCGTTCGAGGCGTAACTTTGTGGAGCAAGAATGATCTGTTTGTTCTCCCCCCGGAGTCGGCCACTCTCCAAGGCACGAAGAAAATCGACATGACTCCTTTCACACACTACAGCTACCTGATCGAACCCAAGAGTTGGGAAACGGTCCGCCGGGAACTGGGCCGACCGAACGGCGCGCGAAAAGAATTGTGAAGCGTCTCGCCGCTCTCGCGGCCGTGGTCCTACTCCCTGCCTGTTCGGGGTCGGATGCGGCCAGTCCATTCGGCTATTCTCTCGACGGCGTCCTCCGGCTCAATCACCTCCAGGCCAAGGGGACGCACAACAGCTATCACATCGCGCCGAGTCCCTTTCTGCTCGCCGATTTGGACTACTCGCAGGGTCCGCTGGACGTTCAACTCGGCGATCAAGGCGTGAGGCAGTTTGAGCTCGACGTCCATCGAGACGCCTCCACGGGGAAGTTTCGCGTGTATCACATTCCGGTGGTGGATGAAGGCGTCACCTGTTACTGGTTCACCGACTGCCTCCAGGTGATGAGGACGTGGTCGGATGCTCACCTCGGGCATCACCCCATCTTCACGATGATTGAGTTCAAGGATGAGGTGGACACGGCCCGGATCACCGGGCACTACGATGAATTCGACGCGGAGATTCGATCCGTTTGGCCGGAGGATCGGCTGATCACGCCCGATTTGGTGCAGGGATCTTCACCGGACTTGGAAACCGCAGTGCTGACCCGTGGATGGCCCACGCTGGGGGAAAGCCGGGGCAAAGCTTTCTTCATGATCCTGGATGACGAGCCGCACAGGACGTACTACACGGACGGCGACCGGACGCTGAAGGGCCGCGCCGCGTTCATGATGGCGGACGAGCGGTTTCCGTATGCGGTAGTTCGAGCGATCGATGATCCGATTGCGCAGGAAGCGCGGATTCGGGAGCAGGTCGCAGCGGGCTATCTTGTCCGTACGCGGGCGGACGCGCTGGACGAGCCGCGGGTGGGGGACACTCGCCGGCTTGAAGCCGCCCTTCGGAGCGGCGCCCATTTCCTCAGCACGGACTACCCCGCCCCCGGCATGATCGCCAACTATTCCGTGGAGATTCCCGGCGGCTCGCCCTCCCGCTGCAATCCCGTCTCCGCCCCGCCGGAATGCACTTCTTCCGACATCGAAGATCCGTCGCGGTTAACAGCGCGATAAGACCGCCTTCCGCGCCATAGGCTCTAGCGGTCAACTCCATACACCTGACAGAACCGAAAGCTGGGATAGTCCTACGGAATGGGAACACCTTGTGTACAGAGTATAGAGTTGACCCTAGTTGCTAGTTGCCCAACTACTTGATTGGTCACACCTGGTTTGCCCGCCGTGATGTTGACATAAAGCACACATTGTCATAGTATTGGGCATGGCTGGAGGATATGAGTTTGAGTTCGATCCGAACAAGAACAAGGCCCTCATGCGGGGAAGGGGAATCAGTTTTGAAGAGATCATCCTGCTCATCGATGAAGGACATCTGCTCGATGTCGTCGAGCATCCGAACAAGGCCCGTTACCCAGACCAGCAGATGTACGTCGTTGACGTGGGCGGATATGTCTACCTCGTCCCCTTTGTGAGGGAAGGCAACAGAGTCACTCTCAAGACCGTCTATCCGAGCCGAAAGGCGACGAAAGAATACCGGGCAAAGGAGGAACAGCCGTGAAGAGAATGAACCAGGACGAAGAAATCGAGGCTCTCAAGGCCCTAGACCGGGGGAAACTGGCGCGTTCCAAGGACGCCGCAAGAGAGATTCAAGTCGCCCGGGAAGCGGCGGGGGCCTACCTCAGGAAGGATGAGCGGATCAATATCCGCCTATCGGGGCCGGACCTGAAGCTTCTGAAGCGAAGAGCTGCGGAGGAGGGGATTCCCTACCAGACGCTCGTTGCGAGTGTGCTGCACAAGTTTGTTTCCGGCCGACTCCAGACCAGAGGTTGACTCAGCCGCTGGCCACGAACGAAACTCCTGTGCGTCCGCCCGCTGGCCAACTGACGTCGTCGGAACCCCCCCCTCCGGCTCCGCCTTCAACCTCAAGATTCCGCGCAAGCTCCATCCAAAAGCGCCACCCCCCAGGCCCGATCCCGACCGCCGCGAAATGTCCAGTGTATAGAGTTGACCCCACTAGCCCCCACTAGCCCGTCGCTACCCCTCAACATTCGCCCTCGACTGCAATCGGGCAGTTTTCCTCCAACTGGGCATGACTTCGTCAAGTCGACCTGCTTTCCGGACAATATTGTAGGTCGTGCCATTCCCAACCTGCCAATGCTTTCGAGATGCGAAACGCTTACCCTCGTGCATTGCCGATTCAATCGTCCACCGATTTCGGGTCCGTGGGACTACTTCATCCAGTCGACCTGCCTCCCGAACCAAGTTGTAGCTTGTGAACTGCGCCACTTTCCACTCCTGGCGGTTTTTGTATTTCTCCCCCTCTCCAAGCGCACGCTCAAGCGTCCATTTTCGCGTGTCCCTTGGACGGAGAACCGTTCGAAGAAGGCCCGCTCGGCGGACGAGATCATATGAACCAGGATGACTGCGTGCCCATTCAGTAAGGCTCTGCTGAATTCTTCCGATGGAGATCGCTTTCTCAAGACTCAGGGGCCTCCGCTTTGGCAGGACCTCGTCCAATAACCCTGCCTGTCTAACAATCTGAAATGCCCGGCTGGATTTCCTCTGAGCACGATCGCGGTTCGGATATGTCTTTAGCTGATCCACGGCTGCCTGCAGCGACCACTTGCGGTATCGCGGTTCCATGTGGCTGCAACACCTCGCGAGCATGCCCCGGCGGCGTGCAGCCTGATAGGACGCCGCATGATCCATCTGCCATGCATATTTCGACTCGTATTTCCGTGCGATCAATCGGAGTTCTCGGTCTGTGTAGGGTCTAGCTGAGCCCAGCGAACCGGCGCGCGTTCGATTCAGAATCGTCCATCCTGCCTGCGCATACCAGCGGATTGCTCGTTCCTCTGCGACTTGGGATTGCTTTGGCGTGAGTCCACGTGCTCGAATCCGGATGGTCGGCAACACGCCTCCAAGCGAGTCGATTCGATCACGTACGGTTCGATGCCGCCTATTGGCCCTGAAATGATCTGCAATCCGAAACCGGGGGTTCAACGAAATTCCGACGTAGGCGCTTCCGTCAATGAATTCGAGCGCATACACAGACCGGGGTTTTGCCGTGTTTGGTATCCAATGTGGCCGTCGCATATGCCTGCAAACATCATCCAGAATTCCTCGATAGTGTGCCGCATCATAGAGGCTGGGAGCCCTCTCCCGGAATTCTTTTCTCGATCGGTACTTGAGCGCCCCCTCGTGGATCTCTCTCTTGGAGTAGCGGGAATGGAGCCCACGACGCATGTGCTGAGTGGCATCTTGATGGATGCCAAGTCGGAAGCTACTCTGATACGCAACGTTTGAACCCTTTCGCCAACCCTCCAACGTCTTGTACCTACCGGCATCTCCCAGAACTTTCTCACGCGTCCAAATAAGCGGGCCCATCTTTGGTTTCGGCATATGGGAAGTTGCGCGCTCATGTATCCCGCTCTGGATGGCGATTCGGTACGCATAGGCGGAGTTCTCTTTCCATTCACTCCTCGAATGAAACCGCCTGGCGTCTGTGAGAATTCGGCTGGCCGTCCAGTATCTCCTTCGCTTTCGCATGCGGAGAGTATATACGGGTCGAGCCAGTGCGGTGTACGTCGCCCCCCCGCCAAAACCTATCCTGGGACTCTGAAACCAGAAGGTCCCGGCCCAGCTACGGCTTCAGAATGATCTTGCCGTGGGTTTTCCGGCCGGCGAGGTCGCGGAGGGCTTCGCGGGCGCGGTCGAGAGGGCGCACGGGCGAGAGGGCGCACGGGTCAACTCTATACACGTGACAGAACCGACAGCTGGGATAGTCCTACGGAATAGGAGTACCTTGTGTACAGAGTCTAGAGTTGACCCTAATTGCACGAGTTTCAGAACGTACAGACCGAAGTCGAACTTGAAATGGCGAATCTCTGGGATTCTCAGTGCCCTTGGATCGAATGCACGGACGACCTCGCCCCATCTCTTGTCCGTGTCGGCAAGGGCGATCTTGAATATGGGCCCAGTGCGCCGCACATCGTACAGAACAAGGTCCTGGCCATTGCAAAGACCATACGTGTTGCAGCGGACCTCAGGGTGAATCGCGTAGCTGAACGCCTGCTCGACGTGATGAGACTTTACGATGGACTCACCGGGCCGCTTGGCGTCCAGAACGAGCAAGGGCTCGTCGTCGACGAGCAAGGTGTAGTCCGGAACGATATTAACGGGATACCGCTTAGAACCGATCATCACAAACGGGTGGACCAGGGCTTTGCTGCGCACGACCTTGAAACGCCCGGTCGGTGAGTAGCCAAGCCGCTTAAGCAATGGAGCGACCAGCTCTTCCCGGACCGCGTCTTCCTTGAAAGCAGGCTCGTCAAGAGCGCTGAAATCGAAGTCTCCGAACATGCGGTTACCGGCTAACGATCCGGTAAGCTGCGGCGCGCTTGCGCAACCTCGATTCCGCCACCGACCTCCCGCGCGCCGTCAGCTTCAGCCGGATGTTAAGCCCGCTGCTGACTTGGCATCCATGAACTTCAGCGTTCCCTTCCCCAGGACCCCTGTGAGTTCGCTACAGGCTGGGCCCGGAATCTGGCGGCAAAGACTCTGATTATCAAACTTTCGAGCGACCGTGGTGACCGGCGTCGTGAGCACGGCACAATGGCAAATCGAGCACCGAAGGCGGCCGCGTATTCGTAGCGGGGCCAATATCGGGACAAGGGTCGCGACCCCCGGGCCTCTCGCATGTACTTGAGATGTTGGACGAGTCGCTTGCGGAGACCGGAAGCTTGGCCAATGTAGAAAACCGCTGAACGTCCCCTTGGATACTGGAACTTGGTACTACCTGCTGTCACCAGAACGTACACGCCAGCCTGGTTCGGGACAGTCTGGATCGCGCGCTTCCGGAGCGGAAGGAGGCCACTCGCTCGGTATCTTGTGGGGATGAACTTTAGGTCGCTCATGTTTTCAGAATGGGCCTAACCATTGATTAACTTGCTATTGTGCCCTGATAATGTGATTTCTTCCAAGCAGTTTTGCCATATGCCCATTATGAATCAGGCCCGCGTTCCCAGAGCACCCGCACGAAGGTGACTATATGCCCGACTCAACCAGAACTCAAAAGCCCAAACTCCTCGATGAAGCACGACGGGTGCTCCGTCTGCACCACTATTCCATTCACACCGTCGCCCCCGCTTCGCTCCGGGGACGATGAGTAGAAGAATCACGGGATCTTTGCATCGAGCGATCCTACGTGGAGTAGACGCACCCATTACGGGTGCGCCTTCGGACGCAGGCTAAAGCCTGCGGCTACCGGTCCAACGCGTTTTCAAACAGAGCCTAGTCGATCAGGGCTGGAGGATGATCTTGCCGTGGGTCCTGCGGTCGGCGAGTTCGGCGAGGGCTTGGCGGGCGTCGGAGAGCGGATAG
This sequence comes from Nitrospirota bacterium, assembly GCA_016180645.1. NCBI lineage: Bacteria > Pseudomonadati > Nitrospirota > Nitrospirota bacterium. The sequence continues at coordinate 55,467 of JACPAV010000009.1, forward strand.
GTCTTGTAGATCACGGGGCGGATCTGGCCCGCGGCATACATTCGATAGAGTTCGTCCTGCGTTCGATCGACGAGGGCGTTGTCATGACGGCGATACTCACCCCAATGGATGCCCATAACGGCAATGTTTTTGAGGAGGATGCGATTGGCGGCGACTTGGGGAATTCGGCCCGACGTAAAGCCGACGATCACCGCGCGTCCTTCCCAGGCGATGCACTTGAGACTGAGATCGAGGAAATCGCCGCCGACGGCGTCGCAGATGACATCCGCGCCATGATCGCCGGTGATGTCCTTCACCTTTTGCACCCAGTCGCCATCCCGATAGGAAATGGCATGATGCGCGCCGTTCTCCAGGCAGACTGAAAATTTCTCCTCGCTGCCTACTGCCGCGATGACCTTGGCGCCCAACGCTCTCCCGATTTGGACAGCCGCGAGGCCCACTCCGCCCGCCGCGGCTGAAACGAGGAGCCATTCTCCCTTCATCAATTGCGCGCGATGGACCAGGCCGAAGTACGAGGTCTGGTAGACCGCCTGAAACGCCGCCGCATGCTCGAAGGACATCTCGTCCGGAAGTTTGTAGGTCGTCAGGTCCGGCGCGAGGGCCTGTTCCGCGTAGCCGCCGGTAAGGAGCAGCGACATGATTCGGTCACCGGGTTTGAACCTCGATCCCGGTCCGGCCTCCTCCACCACGCCGGAGATCTCGTTTCCGGGCGTAAACGGCAGCGGCGGTTTCATCTGGTACTTTCCCTGGATCATCAGGATGTCGTAGAAATTGAGCGCCGAGGCTTCCACGCGCACGCGCGTCCACCCATAATCCGGCTTCGGCTCGGGAAGATCCACGAGCTTCATGTCCTCCGGCTCGCACCACTCGCTCACCTGCCATGCACGCATTCCTTTCCCATACCCGATGTCGGATCGCATTTCCAGACCAAACAGGTCATCGATTCGAGTTGCGGTGGCCGACAATCCTCATTATCATCCGGCGATGAAAAAGAGATTTTTCCTTCGCGGATTGATTCTGTTCTTCGCGCTCGCCGTAACTTCGGCGCAGGCGCAGGAAGGAAAGAAGGCCGAAAAGGTGGCGAAAGCCAAAGGAGGGCATCCCGTGGTCGTACTTGAAACATCACTTGGAAACATCGAAGTTGAACTGGATGAAGTGAAGGCCCCGATCTCCACCAAGAATTTTCTCAGCTACGTGAATTCCGGGCACTACAACGGAACAATCTTCCATCGGGTCATCAAGGACTTCATGATCCAGGGTGGTGGATTCACCAAGGAGATGTCTCAAAAGCCCACCGAGGCGTCGATCAAGAACGAGGCCGGGAATGGGCTCAAGAATCTTCGGGGGACTCTCGCCATGGCTCGGACCGGCGTGGTGGATTCGGCCACGGCGCAATTCTTTATCAATGTGGTGGACAACGGCTTCCTCGATCACGCGGACGAGTCGCCGCGCGGCTTTGGCTATGCGGTGTTTGGGAAAGTGACGTCCGGCATGGATGCGGTGGACAAGATCCGAGCGGTGAAGACCGGCTCGAAAAACGGAATGGGGGACGTGCCGGTCGAGACCGTCGAGATCAAGAAGGCGTACGTAAAGAAGTAGAGCAAAGCCCTGCGGGATCCGGGTAGCCGCGGGCTTAATGCCCGCGAAAGAAACGCAGCTTGAAAGCTGCGGCTACCGGGTTCAGGCCATCGCCGCCTAAAGGCTGCGCCTACCGTATTCTGAGGACTTCCCGGTAGATCGCGTCGGCGGCTTTCGCCCACTCCAGATCTTTTTGCGTCACGCCGTTCTCGCTGTGCGTCGTAATGGAAATCACGACGGTCGTGTACCGAATGGTGACATCCGGGTGATGGTCGACGCTTTCCGAGTGGTCGGCGATTCGATTCACAAACTCAATGGATTTCCGGAAGGTTGAAAGTTTGTAGCTCTTCGTGATCTCGTTCGACCTGTATTTCCAGTCTTTGACCTCCTCAAGCCCCGTTCGAACGTCCGCGGGTGTGAGTGCGGGGGTCATGCCCCTCCGCCGAGCGAAATAAGGACGTGGTGCGTCGGCTGGATGTATTTCCGGATAATGCGCTCGACCTCTTTCATCGTCACCTTGTTGATCTCAGTCTCATAATTCCGGAAGCGGTCGTAGCCCAGTCCCAAGGCCTCATCGATGGCTGTGGTGAAGCTTTTGTCCATGTTCTTCTGAAGATGGATCTGATACGAGCCGACGAGATACCGCCTGGCTGCGTTGAGTTCTTCGGCCGTGATCCCCTTGTCCAAGAGCACCTGCATTTCACGCAGCATGCCCTGTTTGGCCTGCGCGCTTTTCGCGGGATCGCACGCGAGATAGAGCGCCACATACCCCGTGTCAATCCCGTAGAAAACCTGAAAATACACCGTGTAGGCCAATGCTTCTTTGTCCCGCAGGTTGATGAACAGCCGGCCGCTTTGGTTCGACAAGCCGGCATCCAGGACGTCCAATACGGCCCGGTCGGGCGAATTCACGGCCGGCCCCGGATACCCCACAATCAAGTGAGTCTGATTGCTCTCCAAGGAGTAGGTCTTGTCGGTCACCGCAGCCGGCGTGGGGGGAGCGGCGGCAGGCAACGTAACTTCCTTGGGGGCCGCACCCTGCGCAGCCGTCCCTGGCGCTCCGGGTACGGCCAGCCGTCCTGGCGCCGAGGTTTTCCATGCCTCCAGCCGGGGTTTGACCGTCTTGAGAAAATGATCGGAATCAAAATCACCCACCACCGACAGAACCAGGTTTGGGGGCGTCGCCCAGCGGTCATAGTAGGACAGGAGATCCGATCGCGTAAGCTTCTTCACGGACTCCGGCCGGCCCATCGAGTCCAGGCGGTAGGGATGATCCGGAAAAAGATTTTCCCGAAATCTTTGAAAGGTCAGGCGGGCAAGATCCCGCTGGTTCGATTGGAGCATGGAGATCTGGCGATCCACGGCCTTCTTCACTTCTTCATCTGGGAAATCGGCCTCAAACAGCGTTTCCCAGTAAAGGTCCGCGGTTTCCCTGAACCCCGTCGAGAGGGCCTGCGCCTTCAGGCCGAAACTGTTCATTCCCGAGAATCCTTCGATGGAGGAGCCGATCTCCTCCAGCCGTTGAGCCATCGCATCCCCGTCCCTTTTTCCGGTTCCGCGCGTCCATGTTTCCGACAGGAGAGAACTCACGCCGTTCGTCGACGACGATTCCGCCCGCACTCCGCCGCGGAAGATACCCGTCATCGCCACGGTCGGCGCGGAGGTGGTTTCCCAGAGGATGAGACGGATCCCGTTCTTGAGGGTCAGCTTGCGCAGGGCCGTGGCCTCCAGCCCGGAGAGCTGGACGACGTGCCGGAGCATTTCTTCCACCGCTTCGCGGCTCTTTCCCGCCGATTCGGGATAGACGACAGCCACCGTGGCCCGGGGTATTTGAAGATACTTTCGCGCCGCTTCCTTCACGCGCTGTTCCGAGATCCCTTTCAAGGAATCGAGGTACCGGTCCTCGTAGCGAGGATCGTTGTACAGGGCGGCGGCGGTCGCCATGGCCCGCGCCTTCCCCTGCATGGTTTCCCTCCTTTCGATGATCGATCTTTCGAGCGTGAACTTTCCACGCGCCACGTCCTTGGGGTCGACGGATTTCTTCACCTGGTTGACGATGTCCAGGATCACCTTCGTCGCATCCCCCAGTTTGTCCGGATCCGCTTCCGCGCCGATGACGAACAGGCCGGGGTCCGCCGGTGTATCGGCGTAGGCGTAGATGCCGGGGACCAGCGCGTCGCGGTATTTGAGCCGCCGGGTCAGAAGCGCGCTCTCCCCCCCCCCGAGAACGGAGGCCAGGACATCCAACGCCTGTGCGTCCTCGTGGACCGCGTTGACGATGGGAAACGCGATGGCCACTTGGCACGTCTCGGTCTTGTCCAGAACCACCGAGACCTTCCCGGGCCGATCCGAGGCATCCAATTCCACGAGCGCCTGGGCGGGCGCACGTTTCTTCACGCCTTTGACGAAGGTTTCTATTCGGCCCCGGATGTCCGGGATGCGGACATCGCCCACGACGACGGCGATCATGTTGCTCGCGGAGTACCAGCGCTGGTGATAGTCGGCAACGTTGCCGCGCGTGATCGCCCGAAGCGTTAATTCCGTGCCCAGGACGGGCCTCGCGTAGGGATGCTTTTCGTAGGCGGACCGGGAAAGCACGTCGTACAACCGTCTCTCGGGAGAATCGAGCGAACGGCGAAGCTCTTCCAGAACCACCTCCCGCTCTTTCTCCAGCTCGGTGGGATCAAACTTGGGATGAAAGACTCCATCGAGAAGGACGTCCAGTCCCGTCGCCACCTCCGCGCTCGGCACGATGGCCCAATAGACGGTTTCATCGTTGCTGGTGTAGGCGTTCAGCTCCCCGCCCCGTTCCTCAATTTCGCGGGCCACCTGCCCCACCGGCCTGCGGTCCGTCCCTTTGAAAATCATATGCTCAATGAGATGGCTGATCCCTCCCCATTCCGGGGGCTCGTTCCGCGATCCCGCCTTGACGTAGATGTTGATCGCGGCGACGGCAGCGGAATGGTCCTCCTTGATCAACACGGACAGGCCGTTGGACATTTTGCCGAAGTAGAGCCCCTCTTCGGCCACCTCGCCGCGATGAAGCACGCGAACACTGCACGTCGAAATGATTGCTCCCGAGGCCAAGACCAAAAGGGCGCGCACCATCTCTCTTTTCATGGCCATGATGAAGAATTTATCTTCTCCTGACGGTTTTTTCCACTCTGCGAAGCGAATCGAGTTGACGCAAAGCGTTATTCTCGATATCATATGCATCCATTCATGGCCCGTATGATCCCACCCGTACCCGGCAAACGGAGAACCACTCGCCCCAGGGCATCTGAAGAGGAAGCCAAGGCCCAGATTTACGAGCCTGGGGCCGCTCCCTCGGGGCTGGAGGAAGAAACGGCGGAAGCGGGCCCCGGTCCAGATCGGGCAGCCCATCCAGCCGATCCGGATGAAGCACACGCACGATCCAAACCGGAGAGGGAGTGGCCCTCCATCGTGGGCCGATCATTCCTCACCAATTTGAAAATGGGCGTCAGCGCGGTGACCGAGGCTTCCAACATCGCCAAGAACGTTCTGGATCACTCGATATCACTCACCGAGCGCCTCGCCTTCGGCAAGAGGTACATTGATGAGCGGCTGAAAGCGTATCGCGGGCAACGGCGCGTGGCTTTCCTGCTTCCCGGCTATCTCCAGGGCACGGCCGCGTTTCAGAGAATGGAACGCATCATGGAGTCGGAGCTGTTTGGGGTTTTCCCGGTGGTGCTCAGTTATCAGCCCTATTCACAGGATATGCGAAAGTCCGCCGAGAAGGCGAGAAAGACCATCGATCGGGTTCTCAAGCACGTGGAGGCGCGGCGCGTTTACCTGATCGGGCACAGCCAGGGCGGTCTCATCGCCCGCTATATCATTCAAGTGTTGGACGGCCACACCTTCGTAAGCCATTGCATCACGCTCGCCACGCCTCATCTCGGCACGTATGCGGCGCTTCCGGGCGGGGTGGGACACGGCATCGCTACGATGCTCCTTGAACGCATGGGCCTCATCCCGCGAATCGAAGGCGAGAGCGGGCTCCAGATGGTGCCGGGAAGTCGTTTGCTGAGTGAAATGAATCACCGGCCGTTGCCTCCTTCGGTGGTGTTTACCTCCATTTACAATTACGTCGATCCGCTCGTGTGGCCACCCAGTTACGCCCGGCTTCCCTACGAGGACGCCCACAACATTCTCCTCAAGAAAATCGGCCACTTCCATGCTCTCTACGATGTACAGGAGTTGGAAATTATTCTTCGCACGCTTCTCCTCCGCATCAAGCGCGGCCTGATTTATCGCACCCGCGTTCTCGCCGGCCAGGAGATGCTTGAAGAGCGTCACATGAAGATGGTCGGCCACCAGGTCGACGAGTTCGTCGCCGCCTCGGACTGACGCGGAAAGCGATCAGCCGTCAGCTCTCAGGGGTCAGCTTCGGAGACGCGGGAGCGCAAGCCACGAGGGAATCACCGCTTATCGACCCAGAGGAGTGACGCCGGCAAGGTCGAGGGCTTTCTTGAGATCCGCGCGGGCCTCCCACTCGCTCCGGGGATTGCGCAGGAGGTAGGCCGGGTGAAACGTCGGGATGAGTTTCGTGCCTTCCCACTCGAAAACCTGTCCGCGCAGCTTGGTGATCGATCCCGTGGACTTGAGAAGCGTCTGCATGGCCGCGCTTCCGAGTGCACAAACCACGGCGGGCCTGATGGAATGGATCTGGCGCAGTAGAAAGGGAGAGCAAGCGGTCACTTCATCCGGTTCCGGCGCACGGTTGTTCGGCGGCCGGCACTTCACAACATTGCAGATATAGACGTCTTCCCGCCGCACGCCCAAGGCCTTCAGCATGCGGGTGAGCAACTGACCGGCGCGCCCCACGAACGGAAACCCCTGCTCGTCTTCGTCCGCTCCGGGACCCTCCCCGACGAAAACGATCTTCGAACGGGGATTCCCCACGCCGAATACGATCTTCTTTCGCCCTTTGTGAAGTTTGCAGCGGGTGCATTCGCCGAGATCGGAGCGAACCTCATCGAGCGTTTCGCGGGCGCCTTCTTCCTGCATCTCCGGCGTGGAAGAATGCGGAAGAGTCACTGATTCCGGAACCGAAGACGTGGCTGCGGATGCCGAATCCGGTCTCGGAAACAAAACGCCGGATCGGTGGAGATAGCCGAAATAGTTTTTCAAGGCTTCGACCGTCTCGCGGACCGACCCACCTTCGCCGTTGCGGCTCACCGGTGCTACTCGATGTTCTGGGCCTGTTGGCGCATTTTCTCGGTCGTTGCCTTCAACGAGAGGACCACGGGGACCCACGCCTGTGCCTCACACTTGGCGGCCATCGTCGAGATCTCGCGGTGCATCTCTTGCAAGAGAAAATCCAGCTTGCGGCCGGCCTCTGTTTCCTTGCCAAGAATCGACTCGAACTGGGAGAGGTGGCTTTTCATGCGCGCCAACTCCTCCGTCACATCGCTCCGTTCCATCACATAGGCCATTTCCGTCTGGAACCGCTTGGAGTCCGCCTCCTCTCCCAGGAGGTCGGCCAAGCGCGACTTCAGCCGAGCGGCCCTCAAGCCTTTTTCTTCTTCCAGGCCCGCTTCCAGCTGCGCCAGGGCGCCGCGCATCTCGCTGAGGTGATGGGTGAACTCACGGCCGAGCGTTTCTCCTTCACGTTTCCGGAGCGAAAGGAATTCATCGAGCGCCTTTTGGAACGATTTACGAAGCGCCGGCTTCATCCCTTCGAGGCGGGCATGGTTCTCCGTGGTGGTCCGGACGGCGCCGGGCAGGGTGAGGAGATATTCCAAGCGAACGGATCCTTCGATCTTGAGCTTCCGCCCGAGCTTGACGAACGTGTCGCGGTAGCGGCGGACGGCTGCTTCGTCCACCTCCAGATGGGGCGCGGGAGCCCCTCCGGAAACGCGAAGCGTCACATCCACACGGCCCCGCTTGCAGGCCTTTCGGATCTTGTCCTGAATCTCCTGCTCCAGATCATCCAGGCCGTCGGGCATCCGGACGTTCAGCTCGAAAAAGCGATGGTTGACTCCCTTGATGACCCACTCGGCCTCACACCCCTTTTCACGCTGGGCCGCGCGGCCGAATCCCGTCATGCTGATCAGCATCGGAACGTCACCCCGCACCTTTTCCGGATGGAGGACGCAGACTTTGTTCCATGCGTCGCTTCAACTGGCCGTACGCCTTCCCAAAGTACTTGAGTCTCTTCTCACGATTCTTTGCGTCCTCCGCGGAAGCATAGGCCTCATAGTACACCAATCGAACGGGCAAGTGTTCTTTTGTGGACTCAACTTTGCCTCCGCGATGCATGGCCAATCTATGCCGCAGGTCGTTTGTGTATCCAATGTACATCCAACTTTCGCTGGCGCCACAGAGTATGTAGACGTAATGCATCGCGATCCGGGAAAGGTGCGGGGCTATAACATGTTGACCGGATCAACGTCCAGACGAACTTCGTAGCCGGCTCGACGTGGGCCTTTCGCATCGAGAAGCCCTTCCATCACCTCATGCAGGCCTTTCGACGTGTCGGCTTTGAGCAGAATTTGCCATCGGTAGTGGCCCCGGAGTCGATACAGAGGAGCCGGAGCCGGCCCGAGAACCTCAACTCCCTTTCCGCCCGCCATCTGTTTGGTCGCTTGGAGAACGGCCAGCGCGCCTTCTCCTCCAACGACCTCATGACGCGCCCGAATTCGAATCATCGCCAATCGCTTGTAAGGGGGATAGCCCCACTGCCGGCGCAGCCGAAGTTCCGTTTCGTAGAATCGGGATTCGTCGTAGTGCTTCGCGGAGTCGATGGCATGATGGTCGGGCGACATCGTCTGGATGAAGACGCGACCCTTTTGTTCACCTCGTCCCGCCCGCCCCGCCGCCTGGAGGATTTGCTGGTAGGTGCGTTCCGCCGATCGAAAATCGGGGAGGAAGAGTCCCAAATCCGCATCCACAACGCCCACGAGCGTAATCTGCGGGTAGTGGTACCCCTTCGTGATCATCTGTGTGCCGACGGCGATCTGGATGGCCCCGCTCTCCATGCCTTCCATGATTTCGAACCGTCGCTTCTTGCTCTGCGCGGTATCCATGTCCAATCGGGCGATCCCGGTTTGCGGGAAGAGGGCACGAATATCCTCTTCGATCTTCTGGGTGCCGGCTCCCGCCATCGCCACGGATGTGCTTTTGCACTCCGAGCAGACTTCCGGGAGGTCCTGCCGATGATCGCAGTAGTGGCATCGCATATGCCGATCGGCCTTGTGGTACGTGAGCGTGATATCGCAATGGGGGCATTTCACTCCTTCGCCGCAGTCCATGCAGCGAAGGACGGGAGCGAATCCACGCCGATTGAGAAACAAAACGACTTGTCCGCGGCGTTCAAGCGTATCCACCATCGCCTTGTGGAGTTGCGGCGATAGCCAGGATAGTCGCTTGTCCGGATTCCGCTTGAACCGCATGTCCACCACATCCACATCCGGGAGCGGGCGATCGGATACGCGCCGCGCCAGACGTATCAAGCGGTATTTTCCCCTCGATGCGTTGGCGTGGGACTCCAACGAAGGTGTCGCCGATCCCAGCACCACGGGGGCCTTCCAGCGCTGCCCCATGACGAGGGCCACGTCGCGGGCATGGTACGTTACGCCGTCTTCCTGCTTGTAGGCATGGTCATGCTCTTCATCGGCCACGATCAGGCCGACATCCTTCAGTGGGGCGAAGAGCGCGGATCGCGCGCCCACGACCACGTCCGCCTGGCCGGATCGGATCCGATCCCACTCATCCCACCGACGGCGCGAGGTCAGCTTGCTGTGCAGGAGGGCCACGCGGTCGGGAAATGCGGACACGAAATGCCGCGCCACATGGGAGGTCAGCCCGATTTCCGGCACGAGGACGACGACGCCCCGACCCTGCTGCACGGCGGCCCGGGCCATCTCCACGTAGAGGATTGTTTTGCCGCTCCCGGTGATGCCGTGCACGAGAAACGGAGCGAAACGGCGCTCACGCGCGGCCGGGAGCATGATGTTCAAGGCGGCCGTCTGTTCCACGGTGTACTGCGAAGGGAGTTCCGTGGGTTTGAGAAGAAATTCGGATGGGACTTTCGACTTGCGCTTCCGCTCCCGATGAACGTTGCGTTTCCACCCGCCTCGCAGGAGGGTGGGAAAGAACAGATCGAGCGTTTCGCCAAGGGATCGCCCGTAGTAGGAGGCCATCCATTCGGCAAGTTGCCATGCCTCCTCGCCGATGAGCGGCTCGGAATCGACGATTTCCTTGACGTCCTTGACTTCGCCTTCGAACGGCGTTGCATGAACGCCCGCGAGGTAGCCCACGACAAAACTTTTCTTGAATGGGACGAGGACGCGCTGGCCTCGCTGCGGGGACACGGATAATCCATCCCCCAACCGGTAGGTGAACAGGTGCCGCACCGCGATGGGCACGGCCACATCGACCAAACGGGATCCGTTCGTGATCAGTACCCCAGGGCGAACAGGAAAGCAGACCGAATCTCCAGCATCTTGCGGGCGCTTAGCGTGGTGACCAGCGCCCCCAGTCTTCCTTTAGAGACCGTCTGAAGGTGATCCAGGTTCACTGCGCACTCCCTGGGCATGCCGTCGGAAGACGCCAGCAGCACTTCCGACGGGATCCCCCGAATCGTGCTCGTGATCGGGGCCACGGTAACCTCACCCAGGTACTCGAGGATCGAATCCCTCGTGAGGATCACAACGGGACGCGTTTTGTCGGGTCGCTGGAATCGGTACCAGCGGACTTCTCCCCGCCTCACTCGTCGCCCCAGGCCTGTTCCGATTCCCACACCGAGAACTCTCCGCGCTGGACGGCCTTCCGGGCGTATCCGTCGCGGTGCTTCCGCTCCTGCTCAAGGATTCGAAGTTTCTCCAACGCTTCGCGCAGGGCCCTACGCGCAAAGGCCGAGCGCGTCGTCCCCAAGCGGCCGGCCACCCGATCCACCTGGGAAACCAAGTCGTCATCCAGCGTCATCTGCACCGTCTTCATCGCCCGTCCGCTCCATTCATAGCTATGACTATAGTTATAGTAATCAACATCGCTATCCCTGTCAACGCCTGTGCCACCGGCGAATCAGCATGGCACTCTCCGCGGACTTCCGGGCCGTCCCCGTCGCCAGGAAGGCACGGGGCCATGAGATGTCGCCGCGCCTAGGACGGCGCGGCATTGAACATGGCCTGGCCCTCCCGGAAGCTTCAAGGGCGATACATCCCGAACCCCTGCCGGTATAGACGCCTCGCCTCACGCTCGGCTTGATTCGGCAGGGGCCGCACCATCCATGGCTGGTGGAGCTGAGGGGAGTTGAACCCCTGGCCTCGTCGTTGCGAACGACGCGCTCTCCCAACTGAGCTACAGCCCCAAATTCGTGAAGGGTGAAGTGTGAGGAGTGAGTGGTTCGGGAGACTGCCGCCGCCGCACCCGTAACTCTTCTCATTCCGTGCTCCAGAGTCCTATAACACCCGCCCACAGCCTCTTCAAGCCCGGCGGAAACCGCATCAATCCCTGACGAAGATCAGTTGAGATGTCCCCCCACGGGGATAAAATGCCGATATGAAGATCAGCCCTTTGGTCCTTTCCAGCCGTGATCTGGAGCAAGTGGCCCGGATGTCCGAGGCCATCGATGTCGTATCCGATGCGTTCCGGGCCCTGGCCCGGGGCGATGCGCAAATGCCCCCCAAGATCTACGTGGAGGTATCGGAGCACTCCGGCGACTTCCGCGCGATGCCCGCCTACAACCGGACCCTCAACGCCGCCGGCCTGAAATGGGTCACCTCCTACGCAAAAAACATTCAGCTCCCTTCCGTGATTGGAATTTACGTCCTTAGTCGAGCGAGCGACGGCTGCCCCCTTGCCATCATGGACGGAACGTTTCTCACCAACCTCCGCACCGGGGCGGCCGTCGGAGCGGCAACCCGGGCGCTGGCACGGAAGGAATCCACGGTGTTTGGATTCATCGGTGGCGGACGTCAGGCGCGGTATGCCCTCAAGGCCCTCCGTGAAGTGTTCCCCATCAAAGAGGTCCGTCTCTTCGATCCGAATGCTTCAAGTTCGCGGGCTTTCGGAGAGGCGGCCGACAAGGATGGACCGCCGATCGTCACCTGCAAGAGCCCGGGCGATTGCACACGCACGGCCGACGTCATCACCACGACAACCCCATCGAGGGCCCCGGTGGTCTGGATGCCGGACATCAAGCCGGGCACGCACATCAACGCGATGGGGGCGGACGCCAAGGGGAAACAGGAGTTGGATCCCCATATCCTAAAGGCGGCCAAGATCATCATCGACGACTGGGGTCAGACCCCACACAGCGGAGAGGTCAATGTGGCGCTCAGCCAGGGGCGAATCTCGCAATCGGATCTTCGGGCCACTATTGGGGAGGTCTTGCGCGGTGTAAAACCCGGACGGGAGAAGCCCGAGGACATCACGGTATTCGATTCAACCGGGCTTGCCGTTCAGGACCTGGCTGTGGCAAAGCATCTGTACGACCGATGCCTGCAAAAGGGACTGGGAAAACCGATCGAGATCTTTCAGGACGCCTGAAGTCCCTTCCTCTGCTCCTGCTCCGGTGGTACCGTCGCCACCACCGCGATTTGCCCTGGCGACGAACCCGCGACCCATACCCGATCTGGGTTTCCGAAGTGATGCTCCAACAAACGCAAGTTTCAACCGTGATTCCGTACTACGAACGGTTCATGCGATCGTTCCCAACCGTAAGGCATCTGGCCAAGGCCCCGGAGCAGAGGGTTCTGAAAGTCTGGGAGGGACTCGGCTACTACTCGAGGGCAAGGAATCTTCGGCAGGGAGCGCAGGTGATCTGTAGGAAACACGGAGGGGAAATACCATCTGAGCGAACCGACCTCCTGAGAATCCCCGGAATCGGCGAATACACGGCAAGCGCCATTCTGAGTATCGCGTTCAATCAACATCTCCCTGTCTACGATGGCAACGTCCGCCGAGTCCTGGCGCGACTGACGGCGCAGGCTGCGACGCCGCAAAACTTGAGAAAACAATCACGGATCCGCGAGGTGCTGGAAACATGGATCGCGAGAACGGCGTCCCCCGGATCGCTCAACCAAGCGCTGATGGAACTCGGTCAGACCGTTTGTACTCCGAAATCACCGCATTGCGACCGGTGCCCGATCTCCCGCTGCTGTCTCGCCCGGATCCAGGGGAAACAAGCGCTCTTCCCCGCTCCAAAGAAGCGCCCCCCAGTGCCGCATTACAACGTCGCTGTCGGTATCATCCACATCCACGGGCGGGTCGTCATTCAGAAGCGGCCTTCGAGTGGGTTGTTGGGCGGGCTATGGGAATTTCCCGGCGGCAAAATCGAGGCGGGTGAAACTCCCGAGACTGCGGTCCGCCGCGAGCTATGGGAGGAATTGAACCTGCGGGTTGATCCTCTCTCCAAATTGCCGAAGGTCGAACACGCCTACTCCCATTTTTCCGTTACACTACACCCTTTCCTGTGCAGGCCCCGTGGGAGGAGCCGGAGACCGCTTCCGCAACGTGCCCGGTGGGTGCCGCTCACGGATCTCCGACGATTCCCCTTCCCATCCGCAAATCGCAAGATATTTGCCGAACTTGACCGGGTGCTGTCCTAATCAGCCTGAAACGTCGATGTCCGTGGGAAAGCAGAGGTATTGGATGTCGTACTTCCGGGCCAGGGCTTTCACGGAGGGCGAGAGTTCCGAGACCTCGGCGATGCGCCCGTCCCTCTTCTTCACGTAGATCGAACTTTCTCCTTCGCCGGGCCGATAGATCTTGTAGGGCGTGTCGCCCGTCTGTTCATGGAGAAGCAGCCCATCACCGTCCCGGCCATAGGCGGCCCGCAGGCGTTCGCGAAGTTTCTTCCGGAGTTTCGGCGCCGAAACCGGTCCCGGCAATTCGATCGATTTGAACAGCCGGCGGTCAATCAGTCCGCGTGCCAGCATCCTCAAGACGGGATCTTCACTCCGGCTCCATTCCTTCAGAAACACCACCATGTCGGCATCGTCGAGAGATGTGTATTCGCTGACATCCATCTTCTGCCCACGCAGAAGCTTCGTGAAAGGATGACCTTCCGGCGCGTGGATGGCGCTCTTTTTCGCCAGCAAGGACTTGGCACGCCGGAAAAGTGCCTTTAGCATCGCACCTGCGGCTGAAACCGTCTTGTGGTAGTAGACCTGCCGGTACATGTGGTAGCGGGAGAGAAGGTACTCTTCCACGGCGTAAAATCCTTTTTCACTCACCACAATCTCATTCCGACCCGAGACGCGCGCCACCTCAAGGCCGAGGATGACACGCTCCAGGTCGAAAACTCCGTACTTGACACCGGTCATCAGACTGTCACGCAGGAGATAGTCGAATCGGTCGGCATCCAACTGGCTGCTGACAATCTGTGAGTAGAATTTTTCCACCGCGCGGTAGCTCATGCATTTCACCACCTGCTGAGGCAATTCGCGCGCGTAGGCCTGGAGGACTTTGTGAATCTGCGTGCCGGGATCGAGGATGATTCGCCCCGTCCATTCCTCATGGTGCGAGCCGAAAATCGCCTCCGTCACGTGCGAGAAGGGCGCGTGGCCCAGATCGTGGAGCAATGCCGTACAGGCGACGACCAGGCGGTCGCGTCGGCTGAAACTCCAACTCTTTCGGAGTTGTTCGAGGATTCGGCGCGCCACGTGGAGGACGCCGACCGAGTGCGTAAATCGGCTGTGCTCGGCGCCCTGGAAAACGAGCTCGGCCACGCCCAGTTGCTTCACGCGCCGGAGCCGTTGAAACTCCGGGGTGTCGATCAGCTCCAGGAAAAGGACATCCTCTTCTTCCGCTGGGGAGAAGGTCACCAGATTGTGGACCGGGTCCCGGAAATACGTCTCGGCGTGCGTCATGTGGCTTCCTTCCGCATTGTAGGGGCAAGCGGGAAGATTTCAATCCGCATCGGACCGTCCTTGTCCTCCTTGCACCAAGGTCTGTTTGAAAACGCGTTGGACCGGTAGGCGCAGGCTTCAGCCTGCGTCCGAAGACGTACCCGTAAAGGGTGCGGCTACCAAGAGATGCGCCCCACGGCAATGATGGGGTATGCAAACAGAGCCTAATCTTTCGCCCACCCGCTGCCGATAGTGATCTCATGAGGTCGGGGTACACCCTTGTCATCCCCACGCTTCGGGCGGCCCCCGAACTTCGCCTTTGCCTCGGCAGCCTCCGGAAAAACAGCCGCCTGGATCATGAATACGCGGTGGTGGTGGATGTGGATCGGCCCGGAATCGTGGATGAGGCCGTCCTCGCCGTCCTCAACGAATTCGGAATTTCTCCGCTCATTGCCGAACGGAACATAGGCCCCTATGCCGGCTGGAACCGGGGGGCAGCAGCCTCCTCGCGCAAATGGATTTGCTTTCTTACGGACGACCAGTATTTCGCCCCGGACTGGGATTCGCCGTTCGTCCCCCACCTGCAACGCGGGAAAATGTTCTCATCCACGCTGGTGGAGTCGGGCACGTATCTCGTCGGTCCCGACAATCTCGAGGCCGATTTCGGCGTGTGCGCGGAAGACTTCGACGAGGCCGGATTCCTGGGCTTTGTCCGTCAGGTCGCCACAAACCAAATGATTTCCGGCGGCCACTTCATACCCCTCCTGATTCATCGCGACGATTTCACGAAGGTTGGAGCTTTCAAAGAGGATCTCTTTTACCGAAAAGAGGAGCCGGAAAGACCGCCTCTCAGTTCCGACGTGGAGTTCGTGGCCCGAGCCTTCAAAACCGGGCTGACGCTCCACCGCTCCCTGGCCAGCTACTCCTATCACTTCATGGGCGCCAGCCACCGGGGAGGGACGGCTCTTCGACAACTGCTGCGCTATCTCAAGCCGTCATGGTCGAACGAAAGCCGCCTCGCCCTCCTCCGTTCCTACATGGACAACGGCCGCATGCCTCCGGAAGTGCTCCTCTACCAAGGCCTTCAGGCGCTGCAGCACGGCGAAATCGAGGCGGCGGAACGTGTGTTCCTGGACCTCCTTGAGAGCGATATCGAGAGTGGACTTCCGTACCTCGCCCTTTCGGCAGCCGCACAGCAGAAAGGCGATGCCGCCACGGCCCTCGCGATGGCCGATCTGGCCTGCCAAGTTTCATCTGACGCACCTCGAGCCAAAGCCTTCCGCCGCATGCTGAAATCCCTCCTACCTTCGTCGACAGAACTCCACGCTCCCGACGACTCGATCGCTCCCGCGGCCTGACACCCATTCGCCCCCCCTGGACCTCGCATTGAAATCCAGACTCCGCGGGCGTATGCTTCAGCCGTAAGGAGAAAATCAATGCTTGGAAATCTGGGTATGACCGAACTGATCATCATCTTCTTCATCGTTCTCCTCATTTTCGGAGGGCGGAAGATACCCGAGATCGCCAAATCCATCGGAAGTGGCATCAAGGAATTCAAGAAAGGCATGAAAGACGAAGAGCCCAAGGGTCTGCCCGAAAGCAAGTCCGATTCCGAGTCCAAGGGGAATTCCAAGGATTCTTGAACACCCATTGGCGGGTGGGACAACTCCTCCGGCCGCGCGGGCCTTCACCTCCAATCTCCTGACACCGGGAAACCGGATTTTCTGAAGCAGCACCATGTGCGGGATTGCCGGTGTCTGGAATTTCAACCGAACTCTTCCGTCGACGGACGTCTTGAGGCGGATGGCGGACTCGCTCCGCCATCGGGGGCCGGATGCCGAGGGCTTCCACCTCGATGAACATTTCGGCATCGGCCTCGCCCACCGACGGCTCTCCATCATCGACCTGTCGGAACAGGCCAACCAACCCATGTCCGACAGTTTCGGCGAGGCGTGGATCGTCTTCAACGGTGAAATCTACAACTATGTTGAGCTGAGGGAGGAGTTGGCCCGAGGCGGCGAGGCGTTCAGAACCCAATCCGACACCGAGGTGATCCTCGGGAGCTACCGCCGCTGGGGGATGGACTTCCTGAGCAAACTGCGCGGCATGTTTGCCCTCGCGCTCTTTGATGCCCGTCAGGGTGTGCTTCTGCTCGCTCGTGATCGGGCCGGCAAGAAACCCCTTTACTACTCGATCAAGGACGGCCGCCTCCTTTTTGGTTCGGAACCCAAAGCCATCCTCGCCTCCGGTCATCTTACACCCGAACCCGACATGCAGGGACTCGAATGCTACTTAACGTTGGGGTTTGTGCCGCCGCCGAAAACCGGATTCAAGAACGTCCAGAAACTGCCCCCCGGATGCGTCATGACCGTACGGCAGAATGGCAGCCATTCCATCGAGACCTACTGGAAACCCGATTTTGCCAACAAAACGAATCGCTCTGTGCAGGAGTGGGAAGAGATCGTTCGTGACCGGTTGCGGGAAGCCGTGCGAATGCGCCTCCGGAGCGACGTTCCGTTGGGCGTTTTCCTGAGCGGGGGGATCGATTCAAGCGCCGTCACCGCGTTTGCCGCCGAGCACGTGGGGCGCGTAAAAACCTACACCATCGGTTTTCCCCAAGCCCAATGGGATGAGAGGAAATATGCCCGCCTCGTGGCCGATCGGTTCTCGACGGAACACCACGAATTCGTGGTGGAGCCGAAACCGATGGAAATCCTCCCTCGAGTGGTGAAGCACTACGAGGATCCGATCGCCGATGCCTCCGTGATCCCCACGCTCTATGTTTCACAGACGGCCCGACAGCACGTGACCGTGGTGCTGAACGGCGACGGAGGCGATGAAGTGTTTGCGGGCTATAGAGGATACCAGGCGTACGCCGCGGCCAAACTCCTCCATGCATGGCCCGGCTCACGCTCGCTCGGGAAACTGGCCGCATTCATCCCGGATGGAGGCCGAGGCAGTGCCATCTCCCGGTTGAAGAACCTGCTCGCGCTGGCTCGGGATGCGCATCACTATTCGCTGGAACGGTACTCCATGGGTTTGACGCAGCCGGAGGTGATGGAACCCCTTTTCGGCCGGGCGTGGCCCAGGAACGGTCCTCTTTATTCCCAGGAAATCTCCCAAGGCGCCGTGGATATCGCCAGGACGTTGGGCGGTGTGGACCCCGTGCTTTATCTAAACATGGTTCTCGGACTCCCCGGGGGGCTCCTCGTGAAAATGGATCGTGCATCGATGGCCTTCTCCCTCGAGGCGCGATCGCCGTTCCTCGATCACCTCCTTGTTGAAACGATGGCGTCCGTGCCACCCAACCTGAAACTCCACGGCCTCACGTCCAAGTATCTTCTGAAGCGCGCACTGAAGAACATCCTACCCGATGAAATTCTTCATCGGAGCAAAATGGGATTCGGGGTGCCTCTAGGCGAATGGTTCCGGAACGAACTCCGCGGTTTCCTCGAAGATACTTTGGGAAACGGGCGGCTGGTCTCACGCGAGTGGATGGCAAAGGATCCGGTGCAACGCCTCATTCAGGAGCACGTTTCGCGCCGGAAGGACCACTGGCCGGTGCTCTGGACCCTCCTTTTTCTCGAGTTGTGGTGGAGGGAATACCTCCGCGATTGAAAGGTTGGCCGCATCGGCCGTCTCGTATGAACTCGGTTCCCCGTGCGCATCCGTTCAACCCCCCAGCCAGACACGGACGACCGGCAAGAGGCGTTCAACACCGGGTGCGTGCCGCAAGAACGTGAAGATGTTCATATACACGAACCGGATGTAGAGAATCATGACCGCTCCGAACCAGAGGCCGGCGCCGATACGGAGCGCGATTCTCGCCATAGAGGCGCTCACCCTCCCCCCCCCGCCGGAAAATTCACGCGAAACAACCCGATGGCCTTGGTCTCGAAGAGTTTTTCCGCGCAGCAATCCAGAAACCGCTGATAGGCGGCTTTCGTATCATGCGGTCCCTCTCCGAAAATATCCGGCCTCATCCAGATGTGTGTAATGCCGGATGCCCGCATCTTTCGGAAGAAATCGTCGGACGTGTTCCAGTCCCTCGGATCGAAATTGACCTGCATGTAACCGGGAAACCCATAGATCCACGGCACATCGAGCAGGGAGCCGGCTATTCCCGCATCGACGAGCAGGACCCGTTGCGGCGGGCGGAGCGAGCGATTGATGTAGGAAATGACGGGATAGGCATCGGGCATCCGCTCCATCAGAAATGACTCGCGGGACTCCATTCCCAGGACTACCGGAGCGTAGACGGCACCTTTCGCCAAGGTGAAACCCCATACCGGCAGGGCGGCGATCAGAGCGGGCACACTTGCAACCGCGAGAAGCCGGGGCGAACGCGCTCGAAGATACACCACCACAGCGCCGGCCGCGGGGGCGACCGTCTGAATGAACGGGTACAGGTGTCTGCCATGCCCGCCACTCGGAAGGTACCAGAGATACACTTGGGCCAGACTCCAAAGGATCAAGAACCAAAGCACACGCCCATGCCTCTGGAGGATGATGAACGCCGGGAGGCAGGCGACGGCCCATGGACCATACGTCCACTCCATCCATGCGGTTGTGTTGCCTTGCCACCCCGGGGGATCGCAGGCCGCCTTCACGGGCGCAAGGATGAACCCCAAGAAGCTTCGTTCGATACCTTTCCAGAGTTCCCATGGCATGTTCCCCACCTCATTCAATCGAGCCGAGCCGAATACGGACGCAAGCGAGGGGAATACGGGATTGTGCTCGAAAACCCAGTTTCGCACGTACCATGGGGAGGCCACAATGAGGGCCACGGCAGCGGCAGCGGCCAGTGAACGTCCGGCCGAGGCGGGCGCCGGCCGAACCTTCGGCCACACCCGAGAGGCAAGGGGTAGAAGCGCCAGCCACAAGCCCAGGGCCGCCAAACCTGCGGGTTTCGTCCCCGCTGCGGTGCCTATGAAGAGGGCTGACAAAAGCAGTCCACACTTATTCCCGGACACCAACCACAGGCCGAACGTGTGCACGGCCAGAATCCACTGAAATGTCAGAAACCCCTCCGCGTATCCGGACGCCGGAGAATAGGTTACGGCAACGGCCATCCAGAACGGAACGGTCCAGTAGCCGGCCCCCCTCCCAAACCAGCGGTTGCCGTAGGCGATGAGAGCCAGACCTTCCAGCGCCCATAGGGCCCAACTCATGGCCACGCTGTCCCGAGGGTGAAGCAATATTTCGAACCCGTACAACATCGTCGCATTGAGTGAGAAACCGGACCGCAACCAGGTCGGATGGTGTTCGTAACCCCCCACCACGCTGTAAAGCTTGGCCAAACCGAGGTGATATTGTCCCGCATCCGAGCTGTCCGGCGGTGCGAGCGCCATCACGAGCGCGACCATGGCCAACAGCGCGCATAGAATCACCAGACTTCTCGCCCACGCATCGGCTTCGCTCCACTTCAGCCGGATGGCCGTCCACGCGCGGCTCCCCCCGGTCTTTAGCTCTCGCCAACGCCGGGCCGCCGCCAAGAGCGAAACGCCCCACACTCCCCAGGCGAATGCCGGCCGAAAGAGACCGAGCAGACATGCCACGCTCGCGATCCAGGAAAGAATCGCAAGAGCCGCTCCCGCTGAAATCACGCCTTCTTCCAAGATCGAATCTCCCAGATGAAGGCGGCAAACAACGGGCCGTACACTTGCAGCGAGAGCGACGATGAGACTCGTGGCCAGTGCCACATGCAGAAGGGAATCCATCACCGCCATCCTCCGCCTCAACTACCTCCGGAAAAGCCGTATCCGGGCGACCCGCCCCGAAAATGGGTAATGAAATCGGCCGAAGCGCATCCATTTCATGGGCATGAGCATATATGGAAGGGAACCGGTTGCCCATTCAATGCCCTCACTCAACCCACCGTCCTTCGGTAGCGCCACTCGCACCGGGTTGAGGCACCTGGGAAGGGTTGATATGGTTGTCCGGTGCTCATGCGGGCTCTTTCCCTCGCGGATCTCCCTGCGCCTCCGGCAGGCAAGACCGGCTGGCCTTGGACGGAGGAGTCCGACGCCGTCCCGGAGACTCCAACCCTCGGTGGCCGCTGGCCCAGAATCACCGTGGTCACTCCATCGCTGAACCAGGGGCGTTTCATCGAGGCCACCATCCGCTCGGTTCTTTTGCAGCGATATCCAAATACCGAGTATTTCATCATGGATGGCGGATCCACGGACGCGACCGTCGAGATCATACGGAAATATGAACCGTTCCTCAGCGGTTGGGTCAGTGAAACGGACCAAGGTCAGGCCGATGCCATCAACAAGGGATTGCGGCGTTCGACGGGGGACATCGAAGGCTACCAGAACTCCGATGACGGTTACCTTCCGGGGGCGTTCAGGCGGGTGGCGGAGAGCCGGCTTCAGGGCTGCGATTTCATCTATGGCAATCAGGTCGAGAAGAACGTGGATGGGCGCGTCGTCCGCAGGAACCGGCTGCCGAACATCCATCCACGCCGGTATGTTCTTTATGCTTCCGGTTCTCTCTTCCCGGAGGCCTGTTTTTGGAGCCGGGAGATTCGGCAGTCCATCGGCTGGTTCAAGGAGAATCGATACAGTCTGGATACGGACTGGTTCTATCGAGTCACGGAGAAAATCAAGAAGCCGCGCCACCTGGACGAGTATCTGGCCTGGTTTACCGAACATCCAGGCCGCAAGACTCAGGAACGGGACGCAAACGGCGTTCGAATCGGACTTCAGTACGCGGACCACCCTCTCAAGGACTACCTCCGAGAAAGGGGCATCTCACGTTTTCGTCAATTTCTCGGAGCGATGATCTACATACCGCTGAAAAGAATTCATTACGGTCGGTTCCCCGTGCCTTTTCCAACGCCGGCGACGGTCAAAAGGTTCTTCAAACGGTAGGGCACGCACCCATGAGGGCTGAACGGACCGGCCTTCTCCAGTCACTCCTCGGAAAGAACGTGAATCATTGGACGCCGAGGTACATCTGGGACCGGTCGCTGGCAGGCTTCTACCGGCTCCTTCATCCGGGATCACCGTGGCTGACGAGACACGCGGTTCGAATTCTGGAAAGCCGACTCGCGCCCCGGGATCGGGGGCTGGAATTCGGGGCGGGCGGAAGCACCCTCTGGTTTGGCCGCCGGGTGGGTTCCCTGACCAGCGTCGAACACGACCCCCTATGGTACGGAAGAGTCGGAGATCGGATCAGGAAGAGCGGAATGGAAAACGTCGATTTGCGATTGAGAACATCAACAGACTACACCCGAGTACTCGACGAACTGGAGGACGGATCGCTGGATTTCGTTCTTGTCGACGGTGTGTTCCGGGACCACTGCGCGGCAGCAGCCCTTCGAAAACTGAAGGGCGGCGGCACCCTCATCATCGACGACATCCATTGGTTCGTCCCGAATGAAAGTCGTTGTCCGGGCTCCCGGCGTGAGGGCTACGAATCCCCCATGTGGAAAACCGTATTTCACCAAGTGGAAAATTGGAGCCCCGAATGGACTTCCGATGGTCTTACGGACACGCTGATCCTGACCAAGCCCGGATAGTCCCCCCCTCATCCTCGATCCCCGGCAAGCTTCTTGCACCCCGACAGCAGCCTCTCGGCTGAACCCGCCCAACTGAACATCAAGGCCGTCTTGAGGGCCCCACGGCTCATTCGGGAACGATTTCCCTTCGAGCCAAGCACCCTCTCGATCCGATCGGCCAGCGCCTCGGCATCTCTCGGTGGAACGACATATCCGTTCTCTCCGTCGCGAATCACATCCGGGCCGCCCGTATGTGTCGAGGCAATCACCGGGCATCCGCAAGCCATGGCTTCGAGGATGACCATGCCGAATCCATCCTGGACGGAGGGCAGCACGAGGACGGCACTGCTCCGGTAAAGGTCACGCAACTTCTCCTGCGGAACCGGCGGGAAATGCGTGAACGAGACACCCATCTTCCGAACCAATTCTCCGCACGCCGGATCCATCGCCCCAACCAGCAGCAGATCCTCGCTCTTCAACCCCAGCTTGAGCGCAGCCTCCGCCAGGTAGGGAATTCCTTTCTCCAGACCGATCCCTCCGGCAAACAGCACCCGCCCACCCACCGGTCCTCCCGAGGGAGAAAACAGATCGGTATCCACGCCGGGATTGGAGATGATCAGCCGTCGATCGGGAAATCCGCGCTTTCGAAAGGTCTTTTTCGAGAACGTCGAGAGAACGAAGACGGCATCGGCCCGATCATATTCTTCCGTCTCCTTCTCAACCCAGTACCGATCGAAGGCGAAGGGAACAGCCCACCTTTCGTACTCTTCCTTGAGGAGCGCGTATTGTGTTTCAATGTGCGCCGAGCCCCTGAACAGCACGGTCCGCGCCCCCATTTCCGTTGCGCGGACCATGCTTCGCATCGCCGCGAGGGAGCGCACCAGCAGGACATCCGTCCCTTCCAGTTGCTTTGACGCCCACCGGTCGAAAAGATCGCAGGACAGCCGGGTCATCCGTTCAGAGAGGGTCCGGTTTCCCAAGGCGCGCCCCAATCGCGCGGCCTCAACCCAAGGGGCCACACGGCACCTGCCGGCCGTGATCTTCTCGGGATCGTTGCGAAACGCCTTCAGCCATCGTTGCCTCCCCGAGTAGAGATTCGTAACCAGCCGGTGAAGGTGCCCTTTCCGTTCCAATTCCTGGGCGAGGTACAAGAGAATGAACTTCCCCAGCGTGGAAACGGTGATCCGGGGCCGCCGGGCTGATTCGTCCGCTTTCACCCTCGCCCCCCATCGACTCGCCTCCGTACAGACATGGTGGATGATGTATAGCAGGAATGGAGGTGCCCTGACCATCGCCGCTCATTCGGGGTGGGGGCGACTTCGAGCGCCGATTTTGATAATCCTTCTCCAACATGTCTGCGCTGAAGTTTTCGATCGTGATCCCTTGCTACAATGAAGGGGAGGATGTCCGGCTCTCGCTCGATGCCGCGCTGGGACAGGACTGGCCGATGACGGAAGTCCTGGTCGTCGATGACGCCTCGACGGACGGCACGGCACAGATGCTGAAGGATTACGGCCGCAGGAACCGAAATCTCGTGGTGCTGGCGCATTCTTCGAATCGAGGCGTGGCCTCGGCCCGGAACACGGGGATCAGGGCGTCTTCGGGCGACGTGGTCGTCATCCTCAACGCCGATGTCTCCCCGCCCCCGGATTTCCTCCGCCGGATTTCCACGCACTACGGGGCCGGCGCCGATCTGGTCCTCGTGGAATCCGAGGTCTCCAACCAATCCAGGGTTTACCCACGTTTTCTCGAGGCCCAACATCATTACAACTACGATCACGACCCGACCATCGTGTGGTCGGAAGGCTTCTCATGCCGGAAGCCGGCGGCTATCGAGGTCGGGCTTTTCCCCGAACGAATCCCGGGTTGCGGCGGCGAGGATGCGGTCTTCGGGAGGGCTCTTTGTGCAAGATTCAAGAAGGTCATCGACAAATCCATCGTTGTGCCCCATGTCGCCCCTGCAACCTTATCGGCCTTTTGGGCTCAGAGGGTGAGCCGGGGCCGGGGCGCGGCGTTCACGCATTTCTTTGTAGAGGGCCGTGCGCCGGCGGGCCTGGCCATCCGCTTTGGGGGAAAGCTGGTGCTGGGTTCCCTCATCGACCTGGCAACATTCCCCCGTTTCTTCCTCAGCTACGTGGGCCGTCCTCAACAAATCCATCGAGGGTGGAGAGACCTGATTCCGTTCTTCTGGGCCAACCTCGTGCAGAGCGCGGGTCACCGATGGGGTGAATGGGCTGGATGGCTGAAACTCGTCCGGCGGCGTGAGGAAATCTCCGAGGCCGACCGACGGCTTTCCAAGGGATAGGATGCCGTCTATACTCAGCGGCCACGGGCGGATGGCGGAATGGCAGACGCGTACGGCTCAGGACCGTATGGGGAAACCCGTGGAGGTTCAAATCCTCTTCCGCCCACGTGCCAGTCCTCGAAGCGCGGGGACGGTGTCCTCACGGACTTCCCTTCCGGAAAGAAGCCCCGAAAAGGTACGCCGTAGTGACGGCCTGGAAGGAAATGCCCGTCGGATACGCCAGGAAAGCCAGCCCACCCATGATTCCCGCCAGCCACGCCCACTTCTTCAGGCTTCGCTCGCTTGCGCTCTCCCGAGTCTTCGCAACGCAGCCCAGAAGCGCCAGGCCGAGGAAGGACAAGAGGGCATCCGGACGTCCGCTTCGAGCAGACCAGATGAAGAGCGGATGACAAATGAGGAACAGCGCCGCCCACAAGGCATGGGTCCTGCTCTCAAATCATCGGGCCGCCAGCGCGTAATGCAGGCCAACCGACAGCGCCGCAAAGATGAGCGGCACAAGCCGAGTCTGAACGATTCCGAATTCAAAAGAACGATCAACGCCGGACAGGAAAATCGGAAGAGCGGGGCGCTGAAAGAGCAATGCGCGTCTCCACCCGGCAATCCCCCCCAATAAAACGTCCGCAACACACCTCCGGAAGCCGGTTCTCGGCCCACGCTCGAATAGTCGACCTCATCGTTCCATACCACGGTTCCCCGTACCAGGAAGAGAGCGTTCGCCATGAACGTGCATACGACCGGCGGGGAGCTTCCACCCACCTTGTCCAGATCGTCGAGAATGATGTCGAACTCGCCGATGAAGATCCCGAAACGGCGGAAGGATCGATCCGGACGCGATCGGATGGCAGGCTTGTTCGTGGCTTCAGGTCATGTCAGATCATCGGCGAACCCATCCCGGAAGGGCATGCACGCCAAGAAGAAGAAGCGAAGGCAACACCGTGACGAAAAAATGGCCATGGACCCGGGTGAACACGTGAGGGATGAGATAGCCCGCCACGAGGACGACCAGAGCAATTCCCTCGCGTGAGGGTCGCCGGGTCAATCGTACGGCCCCCACAACGACCATCAGCCAAATAACAGCAGAGTAGAACCTCAGGAAGGCGTCCATGATCGTCCGGACCCATGGCCTGACTGCCCGGTCCAGCGCCGCATGGTCCAATGAAAGTGCCTCAAGCTCAAGATCCAAGAACGACACCGGCGTGACCAGGGTTATCAAGAAATACTTGAGGGGATTATTGGTGATCCATTCCACCGTCATCTCTCGCAGCACACGCTCCGCATAGAGCTCATCCGTTCGCGCCAACATCGCTCGACCTCTCGCCTCCGAACAGTATCGGACCGATTTTTGATCCCGGAACGAGTCCGCGCGCGGGAAAAGCTTTCCCGAAAGCCTCGTTGAATACAGGCTGACCGCGTACGGAAGAAGATCCTTGTAGGCAAAGGGGTCGCGCAGGACGGCGGTCTTCTCACACAGAGTCCACATCACTCGCGAGGGGCCCACCCGAACTCCGCCGAACACCTTCCAGTTCCTGTACACCCATGGAGAAATCACGACGACCCATATGCCGGCGAACAGGGCCGTTTGCCGGATCATCACTTTCGCCCCTCGTTCACGCCAGAGGAATAGGGCCGCAAAGACGGCCACGATAATCGTGAGTCCGACTCCTTGAACGCGGGATAGGGAAAGCAATGCCATCCCTCCTCCCAGCGCAACCGCTTGCCACCCCCGGCCCACGGGGTAAAACCGCACCATGAACCAGGCCACGGCTGAAAAGATGAGTGCGGAGAGATTCTCCTCCGCTGGACGGCCGACGGAAGTTATCAAAGTCGGATCCAAGGCCGCGAGCGCGGCTGCAGCATGCGCCAGGCGCACCGATCCGAGCCGTCGGGCAGCCAGGAACACCAGGAGAGTGGTCAACGTGTGCAGCAGTGCGTGGACGACTACAACTGCCCGGTAGTCGGACCCGGTCGAATTGAGAACAAGACTCAACAATATCGGATACAGCGGCTCGTGAATCATGGTCGGCCGGGCGGATGCACGGTCGGCCGCCGTATCCGTCTCATAGGCTTTCATCCCGTACGACCCCGTGTCCAGCGGGTGGCCGGCCACCACAAAGCGCCAGCGGAAGGAGCCCCCGGATTCCAACCCCAATACGTTCAAACCGGCCATCAGAGAAACCAAGAACGAGACCAGAAGAATCGTTGCGGAGGCAATTCGGTGCGGGGCCACGGGAAAGCCTACGCTACGTTATCCCCCATCCCGGCGCAAGGAGCTCCGTGCATCCGGATGGACAAGGATCCGCATCCTGGGTTTACAGCATCCCGGCTTCGGTCTAGTATCACCTCAATGCCGCTCCCCTCCCAGACGGCCTACTGCCCGAGTTGCGGCGGCAACGTGCCCGTCATGACCATCCTGTGGCGCGGTTCGGAAACACCGCGTTGCGGAAATTGCGGCCTGACCCTCCCCAATACCGTCGAAGGAGCGGAAGAGGGCATCCACCCGATGACGTGCGTCATCTTCGCCGAAGACTCCCCCGGCGTGCGGCGTGTCATTGAAACGGTTCTCTCCGGGACGAAAATTGCGGAGGCTACGGTCGCGTGCGAGAATGGCATGGAATTCATCAGCAAAATGACGGAACTCCTTCGGGACAAGAAACGGGTTGACCTGGCCATCCTCGATGTCCAGATGCCGGTTCTCAGCGGCATCCAGGCCGCGCTCACCGTTCGTGAAATCGAGAAAAAGTTCGCCGCGCAGCGCCCGACCCCCATTCTCTTCTTCACCGCCAAGGTAATCGACGAAAAATTCAAGGCCGTACTGGACAAGTGCCGCCCGTCCGCCTACCTGAACAAGGGGACGGACGCCTCCCCTCGCGAATTGGGCCGACGAGTCTACTCGGTCGTCCGCCGGCTCATGGCCGACCAGGCGCTCCAGGTGGAATTGAACCGATGAACCCCTCACCCCATCCGGGAGTTGCTCCCCTACCAACGCCTGAGATTCTCCGTAGGGGAGGACCTTCAGGTCCTCCCACAGGAGGGAGCAGCCAAGGCTGCTCCCCTACAGGATGCTCCGCGGAACACACGGAATCGAGCGATGGGAATTGGACAGGGCCGTGCGCCGTTGAGCTCCGCCACATGGAAGGGTCCGGCCTCTTCTCCTGCGGCCGATTGGATGTCAGGGTGCAGCAGAGGGTGGTCTTCGAGCATGACGGAGGGATGGACGTGGGCAAGATCGTCCGCGGTCCCCTCCCTCTCCTCTTCGACCGCGAGCCGATCGGCCGGGTGGTGCGGAGGCTGACCGACTTCGATCTGCGGACGCTCCAGGAAAACCGGGAACTGGAGGATGAGGCCATCGAAGTCTCGCGGGAGGAAATGCTCCAGCGGGGGCTCCCCATGCGTCCCATCCGGGCTCATGTGCGGATTGACCGGCACAAGGTCCTCATCTTCTTTATTTCCGACGATCGCGTGGATTTCCGAGGCCTCGTCCGCGATCTGGCGGAGCGCCTCCGATCGCGGGTGGAGCTCAAGCAGGTGGGGGCACGCCAGGCCTCCGCTCATTGGCCCGCCCTCGGAACCTGCGGGCGGCCCACGTGTTGCAGCCAATGGCGGCAGGACTTCCATTCCATCACCCTCGATGCCGTGAAAGAACAGAACCTCACTCACAATCTTTCCAAACTCCACGGCCACTGCGGCCGGCTCAAATGCTGCCTGCTCTACGAGATCGACACCTATCGGGAATTCGACGCGCGGGCGCCCCGATGCGGTCAAGGCGTGTGCAGCGGGCGGTGCTCAAACGGTCGGGCGACCGTGATCGGGCACAATCCCGTTCGGGGAACGGTGATGGTGGTGGACGACGAAGACAAACGCTATGAAATTCCGCTCGACGAGATCGAGAACGAGCTCCGGTCCCGGCCCTGGGTCCGTAGCAATGCAAAGTCCGCTCCACCCCCCCTCTCGTCACCCCCAGATCGAAGCGGGGGGGGCAATGGACCCAAACGCGATCGCAACCCTCCCCGGAAAACGGTCTCCTAAACACTTCTCCAAACCGTGGCCAAGTTCTTCGTCACTACGCCGATCTATTACGTCAACGACGTGCCACACATCGGACACGCCTACACCACCGTCGCCGCAGATATCCTCGCCCGCTATCACCGGATGATTGGGGATGATGTCTTCTTCCTCACCGGAACGGACGAGCACGGGAAAAAAGTGGAACACGCTGCCGCGAAGCAGGGAAAGAACGCCCGGCACCTTGCGGATGACGTCCACGTTCGTTTCAAGGAACTTTGGAAGACGCTCAACATCTCCAACGACCATTTCATCCGGACCACGGACATGGAGCACTACCATGCCGTGGCGGAATTCTGGGATCGCGCAAGAAAGAACGGCGACATCTTCCTCGGCGACTACGAGGGGTGGTATTGCACGCCGTGCGAAACGTTCTGGACGGAGAAGGAGCTTGTCCTCGCTGGAACTCTTCAGAGCGGGGGGATTAGCCCGACGACGGGCGCGATGATCGCTGAGCCTCAGGAACCGATCCTGTTGTGTCCAACTTGCAAACGCCGGACCGAGAAGCTCAAACAGCCAAGCTACTTCTTCAAGTTGGGGAAGTACCGAAGTTGGCTGCTCGACTATTTCAAGAACAACCCCGGCTCGATCCTTCCTGAGTCACGACGCAACGAGGTCCTGGGATTCCTCCAATCCGAGGAACTGAAGGACTTGAGCATCAGCCGCACGGATTTTTCCTGGGGCATCCCCGTCCCCGGCGATCCGAAGCACGTCATTTATGTCTGGTTCGACGCCCTCATCAATTACCTTACCGCCAGTCACTACACGCCGGGCCGTGAATCGTCTTGGCCCGCAAGTGTCCATCTCGTCGGAAAGGACATCCTCCGCTTCCACACGGTCTACTGGTTCGCGTTTCTGAAATCGGCCGGATTCCCGCCGCCGCAGTCGGTGTTCGCTCACGGCTGGTGGACGATCGACGGTCAGAAGATGAGCAAGTCGCTGGGCAACGTGATCGACCCTTTCGAGGTCACGGCGAAATACGGCGTGGACCCCTTCCGATATTTCCTCTTCAGGGAAGTGCCTTTCGGACAGGACGGCAACTACTCCAACCGGCTCCTGGAAGCCCGTCTCAATGGCGATCTGGCGAACGACCTCGGAAATCTTTTGAGTCGGGTGGTGAGTGTGGCCGTGCAGCATTTCCCGGCGGGAACCATCCGTGGGCCGCTCAACCACAATCCGGCCGCCCTGGGAGAATTGGGTACGCAACTTCTCGTCAAGCGGGAGAGAATGCGGAAGAAATGGCAGGAGGCGCTCCAAACTTTGAACCTCCAGGGCGCGCTGGAAGCGACGTGGGAGCTGCTCCGGGAGGCCAACGGTTACGTCGACCGGACTCGGCCCTGGGAATTGAAAGGCAAGGAGAGCGGCACGCCCGTCCTTATTGAACTGTTGGAGACCCTGCGCCACGTGGCGATCTTCATCCAGCCGTTCATGCCGCACACATCGCAGGCCATCGGTCAACAAATCGCGGGCCGGGATTTCTTCGACGCCGCCAGTCGGCCCGCCGATTCGGCCTTCTCGAATCTGGAGAGCAAGTATCCTCTCGAAAACGGATGTAAGATTGAAAA
The DNA here is from genome assembly GCA_016180645.1 of Nitrospirota bacterium. NCBI lineage: Bacteria > Pseudomonadati > Nitrospirota > Nitrospirota bacterium. Next base: position 85,299 of record JACPAV010000009.1, read on the forward strand.
GGGGAAGCACCTCGTCGAGCGGATCGACCTGCTCCCCGAAAAGCCAAAGGAGAACAAAGTGGAAGCAACCGACAACCTCCTCGGCATCGAGGAATTTCAAAAGATCGAACTCCGCTCCGGTGTCATCCTGAGCGCCGAAGAAGTGCCTAATTCGAAAAGACTCATCAAGCTCCAGGTTGATCTTGGAAACGAACAGCGGCAGGTGGTGGCGGGCATCAAGCACGTTTACACGGCGGCGGACGTGGTCGGCAAGAAAGTCGTGGTCGTCACCAATCTCAAACCGGCGAAAATCATGGGCGTGGAATCGCAAGGGATGGTGCTTGCGGCCAGCGAAGGCGACGCCCTCACGCTGGTCAGCTTCGACCGGGAGGTGAAGCCGGGGTGGAAGGTCAAGTAGCCACGAGCCACGAGCCACGAGCCACGAGCCACGATTCCGCTCTGGCCGACTCCCACACCCACCTCGTGATGTTCAAGCCCGAAGATCGGGCCGGCATTCTGGCCCGCGCCCGCGCACAGAACGTTCATCTCATGGTGGTGCCTGGGACCACACTTGCCGACAGCGCCGAGGCCGTCGAATTCGCCCGGGGGGAGCCGGATGTTTTCGCCACGGTTGGAGTTCACCCGCATGAGGCGAAGGACGCCCCCGCCGATCTGGAGGACCGCCTGACCGAGTGGGCCGGGGACGGCAAAGTGGCGGCGATCGGAGAAATCGGGCTCGATTTCCACTACAACCTCTCACCCAGGGATGTTCAACAGGCCTGCTTCGAAAGGCAACTTGCGCTCGCCCGGAAGGTCCGCAAGCCCATCGTCGTCCACATCCGCGAAGCATTCGGCGAAGCACGGGAACTGATGCAAGTCGGGCACGCTGACGAAGTCGGCGGCGTCATCCACTGTTTCACGGGAACCTACAACGATGCCAAAAGCTTCCTCGATCTGGGCTTCTGCATTTCATTCTCAGGAATCTTAACCTTCCCCAAGGCGGACTCGCTGAGGGAAGCCGCCCGGAAGATCCCGATCGAACGAATCCTCATCGAAACCGATGCCCCGTATCTTGCACCGGTGCCCCACAGAGGAAAGGAAAATGAGCCGGCCTTTCTCCCGCACACCGCGCAGGTTCTAGCCGATCTGAAATCGCTGGCGATTCATGACGTCGCCCGGATCACCTGCGTCAACACCCGCCGCGTGTTCCGGATCGCCGAGGACGCGGTCCGCACAGCCGATGGTCGGTCCAAGGCGTGGCCAAAGCAAATCGATCTCCACCCGAAAATCGCCTACCGGATCCGGGACTCGGTCTACTTGAATATCACCAACAAGTGCACGATCTCGTGCGTGTTCTGCCCCAAGTTCGACGATTTCATGGTCAAGGGGCACTATCTCAAGCTCTCACGCGAGCCGGACGCGTCCACCATCCTCTCCGAGATCGGCGACCTCGCGGGCGTTCAGGAAGTCGTTTTCTGCGGATTTGGCGAATCCACGCTGCGGATGGATGCGCTCAAAGACACGGCGAGAGCACTCAAGGCGAAAGGCGTGAAAGTCCGGTTGGACACCGACGGCCTCGGCAATCTCGTCCACGGGCGAAACATTCTCCCCGAACTGAAAGGATTGATTGACAGTGTGTCCATCAGCCTGAATGCCTCGAATCCGGAAGAGTATGCCCGGCTCTGCCCTTCAAAGTACGAGGGAATCGCCTACCCTGCCGTCAAGGAATTCATTCGAGAAGCCAAGGTATGGATTCCCGATGTCCAAGCCACCGTCGTGACCGTGCCGGGTGTCAATGTCGAAGCCTGCCGGCGGATCGTAGAGGACGAACTCGGCGTCCGCTTCCGCGCCCGCGAATACAACAACGTCGGTTAGGGAGTCCCGACAGCGACAAATGAGAACCCCCCGGGCGGGTCTACTCCACGGCCGGCCGCATCAAGGAACTTTATTCGGAATCCGCTTCGGATGGCCATGACCTTTGCCCGTACCGCCGGCGCCATCGATCCATCCAAGGGGCGAGTATCATCGGGCAAGCCTCCTATGTGGTCAAGAAAAGCTTTGGTGTTCGCAAGCTTCTCAGCTTCCAAGAACTGAAGGTTTTCCTGGAGAATGGATTCATCAACGAAACAGGGCCAATTCAAACACCACCGTTCTTCATCACCCGAGTTCTCAACCGGTATGGCGTACGCAACGAGCGGGCTATTGCGGGTTCTCGCCTCAGTTTTTCCAAACAATCCGGGTAGCGCCAAAGCGCTCGCTTCAGCCGTTAGGTATGCGCCCGTCCACTTTTGCCGCTTCTCGCCTGAGAGTAGCCCGGGAAGCGCTGAAGAAAGGAACACCCTTCGATCAGGGTCATCGAGAAAATCGCCAAGTCCGATGCAACCACGCAGAGGAAATCGATCTTGAAAAGCTCGTTCCAACAGAAGTAAACAGGCAAATATGAAATTCCCAATGTTCTTGACGTCTTCTACGTGTTGCGAAACAAGAAGAATCGAGTCGAAAGCGATGAGGGTCTTCTCGAAATTCGACCGCACGTCCTTCCCCGTGCCATCCCGGGAAGAGGTTTGTGAACTGAACACGTGGGCATTAGCGAAGTCAACGAATTTGCCGAACCGGGCGTGGAGATTCGGAAGCGACTCATTACACAGGCTCTGACCAAATCCCAAGATGTCAAAAAAACCGATGAGCCGATTCCTGAAAACTGCCACTTCCATCCTGATGGGCTACCTACGGTCTTTTGACCAAGCCATTTGCAAGGCAATACCTATTCCACCAAGAGAGCAAGGAACGGCGGGCGGCAAAGGGCCGAAGGGTGGGCGCATTCCGCTCATCCGAACGACACGATCCCTTTCCGGTCGTCGAACTCGACCTTGTACCGGTTGAAAAACCCCTTCCGGCCAAGGAGGTTGAATCCGGCATGAAGATCCGGAGAAATAGCGATGGGCGCGGCAAATCGGTCTGGACCCAGTTGGATTTCAAGATCGTGGACAAAGAGCAGGAGTTCATGGCCAGTCGCGGAGCGCGAGTGACGCACCCTCCCTCTCCGATAGTCGAATTCCGCCGGGGCAAGATTCGCCGACAGGACGGTGTAGGCTGCGCCAGAGTCCACGTAGACATGGGCGGTCCGCCACTTCCCAGCGAGGTGGATGCCGATGGGGACTACCGGATGCGAATCGGAGCCAAGCTTGGCGTACGGGAAAGCAATACGAAGCACTTGATATCCTCTTCAGACGGAACCGAGACCAGGAGGGGAATGGCAGAAGGATGTTTTTTCTCGGCAGTTGAAATGGCTTCGTCAGCCGTCGCTCCGACGCCAGCGACGGCATGATCCACCACGGCAACGATCTTGTGGGGATATTGTTTGACGAGATCGCCGAAATGGGCGACAACCCACTTGTTCTCGTAGGTCAGGGCCCTTGTGAGTGAATCGAGTGGCCTTGTGTTTTGCGCGGTCGCTGCTTTTCTCCGCCCGTTCCGTCTTCTTCCCATATGGAAAGTATGCGCCGACCCCTTCTCGTCGTCAACGATGGACCTCTGCGCGTACGACAGGTATTTCTCCCGCTTGCCTTTTGCCGGGGCCTGTGATTAGGTCGGGCCATTAAGAGGAGTTGATCATGAGTATCTTTCGAATCGTTCAACTGGCCACCACGTCGCATTTGACGTCTTCCGAGATTCCGTCGCTTCTTCTCTACTTGGTCTCCGGAGCGGTCGGAGTCCTGCTCGCGGCTTATCTCGTCGCGCGAAAACGCACCTGACGGTGGCCCGTCCCAGCCTCGCCGCCCCCTTCCGCGCATAGGGGGTGCGGTGAGATTGTTGACCCGGGCGCCCCTGTTTCTCTGCCTCTTCCTCACCGCGTACGCATCCTCCGTTTTCGCGTGGAGCCGCCATGACCACATCACTCGCCTCTCACTCGAATCCGTCCGGGAACTGACAGACCTCCCAACCGCCACCGTCACCCCGCTCTCAGAGTCGGACCCGTCCCTGAGTCCCGTCTACGTCCCACCGTACCAAGCCGTCCCCAAGCCCGAGGGATTCCAGCCGGCCGACGTGACCGATACAAGCCCGGTGGGACTGATCGGCGAGCCGCTCGGAGGCACAATCACCCCTCGACGCATTCTCATCGAGTTTTCCTCCGAACCCGATTGGGGAATGGACAAGGGCCTCAAATTGGACTTCGCTCAAAAGCTCCAAGGCGGAAGCCAGGGCTACCGGCACATCTTGTATCCAGCCGGGACGTTTCATGTCCCCTACGCATTCCTCAATCAAGGCGAGCCACCGAAGCGCGCGAAACACTTCGTCGAGCAAGCCCACCGGGCGCTGGCGCGCGGCGACGCGTACTGGTTCTGGAGAAACATGGCGCGGGCACTCCACTATATCCAGGATGTGGGGCAGCCGTATCACACCGGCCAAACCTCACTCGATTTCCTGGTCAAGGGAGACATCCTCGCCGGCACGATCGAGGCCACGACAAACTATCACCTCGCTTATGAGACGTTTGTGGCCAACCAACTGATCGCCGAAATCCAAGGAGGCGTGCTCCGCTACACCTCCGCCCTCCGAGGGGCATCCTCCCGGAAAGAGTGCAAAGCCGATCGCCTCGTCCAAGACATCGCGTCGGACAACGCCCCCCGCGGCCGCCGGCTCATGCAACTCTCCGTCCCCTTCCTGGGCCCGGCATTCAAGACGGGCCAGAAGCGCCGTATGACCGAATCAGAGTTTCTTGGCCTCGTCGGGAAAACCAGAAAGGGCGCAGAGGATTTCGATCGTGAAACTCGCGCCGCCCTGCAGTTGACCGCGGAAACCACGAGGGGCTTCGTTGCATGCGCCCTGGAGACCTTCTACAATCGAAACGGACGTCCATGAACATTCAACTTGGTTACGCGCATGTCCTGGCCCTCCTCCTTGTGGGGGTGGCCTTTGTCTTCGTCAACATCCTGGTGGGGCGACTCGTCCAACCGCGCAAGCTTTCCCGTGGTAAGGCCCTGGCCTACGAATGCGGAGAAATTCCCGTGGGCACGGGGTGGATCGGCTTCAATATCCGGTTCTATATTTTTGCCCTGATTTTTCTCATCTTCGACGTGGAGATGGCGGTGACATTTCCGGTCGGTGTGATCTTCCGGCAGTGGCAGGCCGACGGTCGCGGATGGCTCGTCTTCACCGAGTTGGCCGTCTTTCTCGGCATTCTCTTCGTGGGGCTCATCTATCTCTGGCGGTGCGGAGATCTGAACTGGCTGAAGTCGATCGCGCCCGGCGAAGGCCCGGCAAAGGCCAGGAAAGCCTTTGAACGGAAGTTCTTTGACGACAAAGGTTATGGCCCCACCACCTGAAGCAGGCGCGTCAGCGCCTCGTCCCGAGGCGGTTCCAGGTGGTGGGATGAAGGCACCGGACATCGCTGAGCGATTGAAGGCCAAGTTTCCCGATGCCGTGCTGGAAGTGCAGACGGACGCGAAGCAGCCCTGGATCAAGATCCGTCCCCAGGATCTGGCCGAGGTCGCCCGCACTCTTCACGACAATCCGGAGTTGTCTTTCGATGCGCTGATGTGCCTGAGCGGCGTGGACTACCCGAACGAACTCGCCGGTGTGTATCACCTCTTCTCCTACAAGCATCGCCATGCCATCGTGGTCAAGACGTTCGTCCCCAAGACCGATGCTCACGTTCCAACCGTGTCCGGCCTCTGGAGGGGAGCGGATTGGTTCGAACGCGAGGCGTTTGACCTTCTCGGAATCGTATTCGACGGCCACCCCGATCTTCGCCGGCTCATGATGCCGGAGGATTGGGTCGGCCATCCTCTGCGAAAGGACTACCAGGAACCCGAGCGATATCTGGGGATGGACACGCCCCGGAAGTATCCTACAGCGGCCCCTGCGGAGGAGCCGAAAAAGGTGGCCTGAAGATGGCGCTCCGCACTGAAGAAGTCGTCCTCAACATGGGGCCGCACCATCCGAGCACGCACGGGGTCCTCCGCTTCGTGCTCAAGGCGGACGGTGAAATCATCGAAGAAGTCATCCCCGACGTCGGTTACCTCCATCGCTCCATCGAAAAAATCTGCGAGAAAGTGCCCTACCTCGAATTCGTGCCGTACACGGACCGGGTAGACTACATCTCCGGAATGAATTCGAACTGGGCCTACTGCCTGGCGGTCGAACGCCTCGCCGGACTGGAAATCCCGCGGCGCGCAGAACTCTTGAGAGTCATCGCCTGCGAACTCAACCGAATTTCCAGCCACCTCATCGCCGTCGGCGCCATGGGGATGGACGTGGGCGCCACCACGCCGTTCCTTCACGCCGTGCGCGATCGGGAAAGAATCAACGACCTTTTCGAAATGCTGTGCGGCGCGAGATTGACGTACAGTTATATCTGGATCGGCGGCGTATCCCTGGACGCCCCGCAGGCCTTTCTGGACCGGACCCGGGAGTTCCTCGACTATATCGCCCCGAAGTTCCAGGAGTTCAACCAGCTCCTCACCGGGAACAAGATCTACGTGGAGCGCCTGGCCAACGTGGGTGCAATTACGGCTGATGACGCGATCAACTTCGGCCTGGTCGGACCCAATCTCCGGGCCTGCGGAGTGAATTTTGATCTCCGCAAAGACGAGCCGTACTCGGTCTACCCCGAGCTGGAGTTCGACGTTCCCGTGGGACGGGGCGAGGCCGGAACCGTGGGCGACTGCTTCGACCGGTACATCGTCCGCATCCGCGAGATGATCGAGAGCATCCGGATCATCCGCCAGTGCCTCGACCGGATCGAGCCGGGCGAGTTCCGGGCCAAGACGAAAAAGAAACTGAAGCCGCCGCCGGGCGAGGTGTACGTGCGCACGGAGGCCCCGAGGGGAGAAATGGGATACTTCCTCATGAGTGACGGCACGGAAAAAGCCTACCGGTGCAAGATCCGCACCGGCTCTTTCTCGGCCATGAACGCCATCCCTTTCATCGCCAAAGGATGGATGGTGGCCGACCTCGTGGCGATCATCGCCAGCCTGGACGTAGTGGCCCCGGAGGTCGACCGCTAGTGGTCTGGCTCGCACCCCGCCTTGTGCTGCCTCCCATCGTGGTCGGCCTGACCGGCGGGGTACCGCACCATCCGTGGCTGGATGCCCTGACGGCACAGACCGGCGTGAGCCGCACGCTCTGGGTGATTGCCTACCTCGGCGTTCTTGGCGCCATTGCTGTCACGCTTGTCGCCGTCGCCGGTGGGGTCCTGAGTTGGGCCGAGCGCAGGATCGCCGGACGAATGCAGGCCCGCATCGGACCGAACCGGGTCGGCCCCGCCGGCTTCCTCCAATGGCTGGCAGATGGCATCAAGCTCATCCTGAAGGAGGATTTCATTCCGCCGGCAGCGGATGGCCTCCTCTTCCGCCTCGCGCCGTACATTATTTTCTGCGCGATGTTTCTCACGGTCGCCGTTCTCCCCTTCGGCCGGTCCCTCATCATTTATGACTTGAATCTCGGCATTTTCTACCTCCTGGCCATTTCTTCCATCGTCGTCATCGGAATCGTCATGGCCGGCTGGTCCTCCAACAACAAGTGGTCCGTGTACGGGTGCTTCCGTTCCGCGGCGCAACTCGTGAGCTATGAAGTTCCCCGCGGACTCGCCGTGCTGGCCGTGGTCATCTCGGCCGGTTCGCTCAGCATGCAGTCCATCGTCACCGAGCAATCGGGAGGATGGCTTGGCGTCACGAACTGGTACATCTTTCACGACCCGTTTCTCTTTGTCAGTTTCTTCGTTTTCTACATCGCCTCACTGGCGGAAATAAACCGCACCCCCTTCGACATCCCCGAGGCGGAAACCGAGCTGGTGGCCGGTTACAACACGGAGTACAGCGGTTTCCGGTTCGCCACGTTCTTCCTTTCGGAGTGGGCCAACGTCGTTTTGACCGGCGTCGTCTCCGCCACCCTTTTCCTGGGCGGCTGGACCGCACTCCACGCGTTCGGTAGGGACATCCTTCCGGGTCCTTTCTGGGTAATGGTGAAGGCCGGGGCCGTCGTCTTCCTCACCATCTGGCTTCGGTGGACCTTGCCCCGCCTGCGCGTGGACCAGCTCATGAGCGTCTGCTGGAAATATCTGGTGCCGATATCGTTCGTCTGCGTGATCGGCTCCGCGGCGTGGACCGCGGCCTTCGGAGGCCGGGGAGTCCTTGGCCTCTTGGGAGGGCTTCTTTGATGCGTGAATATGTCCAGAACATCTACGATGCCGTGTCCTCCACCCTCAAGGGCATGGCGATCACGTGGAGAAACTTTGTGCGGACACCCGTGACGATCGAATACCCCGACGCCGACATCAAAGGATCTTCCGCCTCCCAGTGGGCGCGCGACTATTTTTCCGAGGTTCTCGGCCGCCTGGAGAAAGACTACACTCAGTTCCTTTCACCGATGGCCGCGCGGTACCGCGGCTTCCTGACCGTCGACATCCCGAGCTGTATCTCCTGCCGGATCTGTGAAACGGCCTGTCCCATCAGTTGTATCGTCATCGACGACGTGAAAACGGAAAAGCGCGTCGTGAAGGCCATGGATGGGGAGGACACCACCAAGCTGCGCGATCCGGTCCGGTTCGATATCGACATCGGCAAGTGCATGTTCTGCGGTTTGTGCGTGGAGCCCTGTCCCACAGGATCGATATTCTTCACAAAGGAATTCGAACTGCCCGTCCCGGAGATCAACGGCCTCCTTTTCAAATTCGTGAGCGACCGACAGGTCCGGGAAACTCGGGAACGCGCGGCCAAAGCAGCCGCCGCGAAACCGGCTCCCAAGCCCCCGGCGCCCGTCGCGCCCCCCGCACCGGCCACCACCGCACCACCGGCGACATCCACTCCATCACCCACTCATGCGTCGTAGAATTCTCCAAATCCTGTTCCTCATCGCGTTCACCATCGGCGCCTTTGCCGTCAAGGTGTACGTGGAAGGGCGAATCGAGTTCAGGAAAGCCGGCGAGGCCTACGCCAAGGCCCAAAAGGTGGAAATGGGAACCACCGAGGAGCAGCGAGCCGAATGGGAGCTCGCGTGGGACGACGCGATGGATCACTACGAGCGGGCCATCAAGTGGTACGTCCCGCGCGTGGGCTACGTGCCGCGTTCTCTGGAGAAACTTTGGGAAATCGGAGAGCGAATGGAGGCGGCGGGCGAGCGGTTGTACGCCCGCAAGTCCTACGAGAAACTCCGCTCCGCTCTCTACGCCGTCCGAAGCACCTACACTCCGTATCCGGAATGGATTGAGAGATGCGATGGAAAAATTTCAACCCTCATGGCCATGGAACCGCCCTACTCAGAAGATGACAAACGCAAGAGTTTCGAACAGCGGAAAGAAGAGCACTACAAACTCCTGAAGAAAGACTATGCGCCGGACGTTTTCTGGTCGATTGTGGCGGTGAGTGGGTTCTTCGGCTGGATCGGATGCGTGTTCGGGTTCATCTGGTTCGCCATGGAGGAATCCGGAAAGCTCCGACGTCGGCGCGCCCTCGGCTGGAGCGGAGCATTCGTCCTTTGCTACGCGCTGTGGATTGTCGGCCTGCTGAGGGCCTGATCTCCCCGGAAAGAACCTCGCGCTGAAAACGGATCCGCCTGAGACGGACTGAGAGCTGAGGGCTTTCCTATTTCCCCTTGGCCGGCTTCTCGCCTGCGGCCTTCCCTGCCGCCGCGGGCTTGCCCGCCGTGGCGGCCTTTCCGGCAGCCGGTGCCTTCGCCGGTGCGGCTTTCCCCGCCGCCGCCTTCTCCCCACCCTTGGCCGGCGCTTCCGCACCCGCCGTTGGAGCCGCGGCAGCCGGTGCTCCTCCCACCGCGGGCGCTCCCTCCGCGGCCACCGCCGCGACCTCTTCGGGCTTCTTGAGGGCCTCCTCTTCCTTCGGCATCAGCACGGTGACAATGGTGGGGTTCTTCCGCTCCGCCAACCTGACGCCCGCCGGAAGCGGGAGATCGGACGCATGGAGCGAGTCCCCTTTCGCCAAAGGGGTCACGTCGATCTCAATGACACCCGGTATGGCGTCCGGCCGGCATTCCACCAAAAGTTTTCGGATCGGCCATTGCATCACGCCACCGTCCGCAACCCCCACGGGCACTCCCTTCGTCTGGATCGGAATCAGCACCTCAATGGGCCGATTCTTTGGAATTTCGTAGAAATCGATGTGGACGAGGTCCCCCCAAACGGGGTCGTAGTTGATGTCCCGAATCAGCACTCGTCGCGAGGAGACCGCGCCGTTCTCGATCCGGAGCTCGATGGGATTGTGCGTGGACACCCCTCTTTGGAGCAACATTTTCATCTCGTGGTTGGACACCGAGATCGTCGAGGGTTTCGTCTCGGGACCGTAGAGAATGGCCGGGACGAATCCCTCCCGGCGCACCTTGCGCAGGGCGCCCTTTCCGGCCTGAGCGCGGGGCTTGGCCTTTAACGCGAGGGGGACATTCGATTCCATCGTCAGGGCGCCTTATGTAGCACGGATTGGCTTAGTTGTACAGGTCGCTGAGGGATTCGTTGAGGTGAATCCGCTTGATGGCCGCTCCGAGGAGCGGCGCCACGCTGAGCACCTTGATCTTCTTCGAAACGGCGCCGGATTCCCGCAGAGGGACCGAGTCCGTCACGATCAATTCCTTCAGGGGAGACTTCTCGATCCGATCCACCGCCGGGTAGGAGAGGACCGGATGGGTGGCGCACGCGTACACGGCCTTGGCTCCGTTGGTCATCATCGCCTCTGCGCCCTGGGCGAGGGTCCCGGCCGTGTCCACCATGTCATCGAGCATGATGGCCGTGCGCTCCGCCACGTCCCCGATCACGTGCATCACCTGGGCCTCGCCGGGCCTCTCGCGCCGCTTGTCCACGATCGCCAAAGGCACTTGGAGGTGTTTCGCATATACGCGAGCCCTCTGAGCGCCGCCCGCGTCGGGCGATACGATTACGAGATCCCTCGTCTCAAAACTCCGCCGGATGTAGTCGAGCAAGACGGGAGTGGCAAAAAGATTGTCGCACGGAATGTCGAAAAACCCCTGGATCTGGCCTGAATGCAGATCCAAGGCAAGCACGTGATCGATGCCGGAGGCCGTCATGAGATTCGCCACCAAACGTGCGGAGATCGGGGCGCGTGGGGCGACGATCCGGTCCTGTCGGGCATACCCGAAATACGGGAGCACCGCGGTGATGCGTCCCGCGCTGGCCCGCTTGAGGGCATCGGCCATGACCATCAGCTCCATCAGGTTCTCATTGACGGGGGTGGAGGTGGACTGGATGATATAGACGTCCGCGCCGCGAACGCTTTCCCGGATTTCGGCCTGGACCTCGCCGTCAGGAAACCGCGTGACCTCGCTGTCCCCGAGCGGCACACTCAGGTAACGCGCGATCCGCTCGGCCAGTGCCCGGCACGAGTTTCCCGCGAAGAGAACCAGCTTTTCCATTTGGCCGCCTGCGATTGTAGGCCCGATGGCAGGACAGAGTCAACCCCGCGATTGACTTTGGACCGCCATCGGGGTGTAATGGCTCTTCGTGAATAACAAGAGCGCAAATCGCATCCTGGGATTGATTTGCCGTGAGTGCGGAAAGTCGTACGGCGAGGCGCCCGTCCACGTTTGCGAGTTCTGCCTCGGCCCGCTCGAAGTGAAGTACGACTATAACGTCATCGCCCGCACGTTCAATCGGAAGACGATAGAACACCGCCCCCATTCGATGTGGCGGTATCAGGAGCTCCTCCCCCTCCAGGGAGACCCCCGCGTCGGCACGTTCACGGGCTTTACCCCGCTGGTGCGGGCCCGGAATCTGGGAGACCTCCTCGGCCTATCCAACCTTTACGTCAAGAATGACACCGTGTGCGCTCCCAGCCTTTCGTTCAAGGACCGGGTGGTGTCTGTGGCGCACTCGAAAGCGATCGAATTCGGGTTCAAAGTGGTCGCCTGCGCCTCCACCGGCAACTTGGCCAATTCCGTCGCCGCGAACGCGGCCGCCGCCAAGCTCGAATGCTACGTCTTCATCCCGGCCGACCTGGAACAGGGGAAGGTCCTCGGAACGGGCATCTTCGGCGCCCGCGTCATCGGCATCCTCGGCGCGTATGACGACGTCAACAAGCTGTGCAGCGAAATAGCCGGGCGGTACGGTTGGGCCTTCGTCAACATCAACATTCGACCCTATTATGCGGAAGGATCAAAGACGTTTGGGCTGGAAATTGCGGAGCAACTCGGATGGCGCCTGCCGGACCATGTGATCGTGCCCATGGCGGGAGGATCGCTCATCACCAAGATCGGGAAGTCTTTCAAGGAACTCGTTGAGCTCGGCCTCGTCAAAAAACAGGCCGTCCGCATTCACGGCACACAGCCTGTGGGCTGTTCCCCCATCGTCACGGCGTTCAAAGAGGGCGCCACCTTCTTCAAGCCCGTGAAGAAGCCCGATACCATCGCCAAGTCCCTTGCCATCGGGAACCCGGCGGATGGATTCTATGCCTTGAAGACCATGCGTGAGTCCGGGGGGGGGGCCGAGAGCGCGACCGACCCTGAGATCGTACGGGCCATCCAGGATCTGGCTCAGACCGAAGGAATTTTTGGAGAGACAGCGGCCGGGGTGACCGTGGCGGGCACGCGCAAACTCATCGAAACGGGGAAAATCGGGCGGGACGATCTCGTCGTTATCTCCGTGACGGGAAACGGTCTCAAGACTCAGGAGGCCGTCGCCCCGGCGGTGCCCAAGCCCGTCGTCATCAAACCCTCGCTCCGCGAATTTGAGGCGCTGCTCAAGGGCGAACCCTCCGCCCCGAAACCCATGGCAGCCCATCCCGCCGCATCCTGATCGTCGAGACCACTGATGGCCACCGTACGCATCCCCACGCCTCTCCGAAAGCTCACCGCGGGGAAGGAAGAGGTCATCGTGCAGGGTGCAACCCTGGCTGAGATTCTTGAAGCCTTGGAAAAGGCCCATCCGGGATTGAAAGAGCGCCTGTTCGACGACACGGGGGAGGTCCGGCGTTTTATCAACATCTTCCTCAATGATGAGGATGTCCGGTTCCTCCAGAATTTGAAAACGCCGGTTAAGGACTCCGACGAGGTCTCCATTCTTCCCGCCATCGCGGGAGGCGACGACGATCGGAGGCGTTATTACCTGACCTTCCCCCCGCAGCTCGTTCAGGAGCCCGTGCTCTACCGGCTCGGCCAGAAATTCCGCGTGGTGACGAACGTTCGGTCGGCCACAGTCTCCAGTGGAATAGGAGTTGTGGCGTTGGAGTTGGAAGGCGTGGACGACGAGATCGACCGCGCCATCGAGTACCTCCAAGGGATCGGCGTCAAGGTCGATCCGATCGAACAGAGCGTCGTCGAGTAGAATTCGCCCTTCCGCCCGGATTCCCCGCGCCCATGAAACCCACCCGAAAGAAAGCTCGAACATCCCCTGGATTCTCGCTGGGGCTTCCTCACGGAGGCACGCTCATCTCTCGAATCGTCCAGGGGAAGGAGGCCGATTCCGTCCGCCGGCATTCTGAGAAACTGCCTCTCCTCCTCCTGAACCGGCGACAGACCTCCGATCTGGAACTCATCGCCAACGGCGGGTTCAGTCCGCTGACCGGCTTCATGGGAGAGGACGACTACCAGTCGGTCCTCAAGAACATGACTCTGGCGAACGGGAGGGTCTGGAGCCTTCCGATTGTGCTGGATGTGCCGCAGGCGTTTTTCGATAAGACCAAACTAAACTCGCCCATCGCGCTGGCGGCGCCGGAGGGAGCGCGCCCGGTGGGCCTCATGGCCGTTCAGGAGAAGTTCGTCCGGAAACTTCCGGAGGAAGCTGAAACGGCCTTCGGCACGGGGGACGCTGCGCATCCCGGGGTGAAAGCGGTTCTTGATTCCAGCGAGCACGTTCTCGCCGGGCCCGTGACCCTGTTCGAGGCGCTGCCGCATGATGACTTCAGTGCCTACCGCCTCCCTCCAGCGGAAACGCGCCGGATTTTTCAGGAACGGAAGTGGAACTCCGTGGTGGGATTCCAGACACGAAACCCCGTGCATCGCGCCCATGAGTATCTCCAGAAGTGCGCCATGGAAGTGGTGGACGGATTGTTTCTTCATCCCCTCGTCGGCGAGACCAAATCGGACGACATCCCTGCGGATGTCAGGATGCGTTGTTATGAAGTGCTGCTCGAAAAATACTACCCGGCCGGCCGTGTCTTGCTCGGCGTCAATCCCTCCTACATGCGCTATGGCGGGCCACGGGAAGCGGTTTTCCATGCCCTGCTCCGGAAGAATTTCGGGTGCACGCATTTCATCGTCGGGCGCGATCACGCCGGGGTGGGAAACTACTATGGGACATTCGATGCCCAGAATCTGCTCAAGACCATCCCCGTTGAAGCACTCGGCATCCAGCCCCTCTACTTCGACAACACCTTCTACTGCTACGAGTGCGAGAACTTCGCCTCCGAGAAGACGTGTCCCCACGACGTTTCCCACCGGCTCGCCCTGAGCGGCACGAAGGTGAGGGAGCTTCTTCGCGCGGGCCAATCCCTCCCGCGGGAATTCACGCGTCCGGAAGTGGCGAACGTTCTACGCGGGGCGTATCAGTCCTAGCGCGGTCCGGTTTCCCGCTCCTCTTCACGCAAGCTCTTCAAATCCGTGTCCAAGGCGCGGCGGGTTTCCGACAACATTGTTTTGAGATCCCCTTCCGGCTCGATGAACCGACGGATGGCGTCCTTCCAGATGGCCTGACCCGCCGGCGTCAGGCCCATGTAGTTCAGCTCCCGACTCCGAAACACCACGTCCGACTCTCCATACACGGGCGGCAGGGGAACGTCACGCGTTGCCGAAACGGTGTAGGACCACCGTGTGAAAAATGTCTGGCTCCGCTTCGAAGTGAAGAATTGCAGGAACCGAATGCCCGCATCGATCTCGCTTCGGGATTGCCCCTGCCGGGTGACGCTGAGCCAAAGCGACGGTGAATGAGGCATGGGAGCCGGACCCGAGGCGAACGGGGAGGTCTCCCGCGTGATCTCCGGAAGGTGCATCGCTCCCTCCCGGAATGGAAACAGCCGACGCCCTCCCTGGATCGTTTCGTAGAGTTCCATATCCGCCCGAACCCGCCTGAAGTCCCCGGCCCGGAAGAGGCACTGGGGGCGGCGGCTGAAGTACAGGGGTTTGACGTGAAGGCTGTCGTATCGGTTGGCATACCAGACGAAGTATCGGCTGAGGCGTTTGAGTAGACGCAGGGATTCGACGTAGGGCTCCACCTTCTCGTGGAAACGGCGCCTTTCCAGAACCCGCCTCCAGTCCCGGCGGTCTACGATTCCGTCCCTGTCGAAATCGAGGCGAGAGATCAGACATCGCATGACCATGCTCTGGATGGCCCGTGTGAAATACCGGATGCCGTCCGCCCCGGGGGCGTTGAACAGGGCGATCGGCCAGACGTAGTCCGCGTCGGCACAGCGTTCGAGGCAACGTTCGAGATCGGCCCACGTACGGATGGGGAGCGGTACGCCCAAGGCTTCCAGCAGATCGATATTGTAATTGAGGGCCGGGCAGGAATAGTCGATAGGGATCCGAAGGATGGGCCTTCCACCGCCGAATCCCATCGAGCGGAGAGCTTCCGGCCTGAAAGATCCGGACCAGGCCGCCGAGTGCCCCGCACCCCGTTGTTCCAGTGACGACCTCAGGTCGACGAAGCGTTCGGAGAGGCACGGGAAATTGGCCGGGATATTCTCATACAACCAGGAAACTCTCCCCGCCCGGAACTCCGAATCGCAGTCTTGCGCCCATTGAAAAACGTTTCCCATTCGGATTTGAACCCGGTATTTCCTCGTGTGGCTGCGCTCGAATTCATGGAGGAGATCGGCGAGGCCGCCGCGAGTGAACGTCATGCGCTTCCGGTCGAAGTAGCCCGGAAGCTGGCTGTTGTAGATGTACCCGTTCAGATCGGCGATCTGGAGGCGCTTCCGAGATCCCGACCGGGGAATCCGGGCAAGTGGCGGGTAGACGCGCTTCAGATCGGTGTCGGGTAGATCGACCCAGCCGAGGCCGTGGGAAGACGACGGAGATGGAAATCCCAATTCCATGGTGCCGCCGGCTATCGAGGCTAAGCCTCTATAGTAGATCCGCTGCCGTACTATAGAGGCTTAGCCTCGATAGTCAGTTAGGCGGCGACGAGGGCCGGTACGGAGCGTTCCATGGGCACGGAGGGTTCCAGCACAGGGGTTTCGGCGACGGGCAGCTCCAATGGCAGGCTCACGCGCTTGCGCTCAAACCATCGGTTGATGATGCCTTCATTCGTTAGGTTCACACAGGTCACGCCGTACTTCTTCAGGAGCCACGCCCAGGTCTCCAGTTTCTTGCAGACCACCATCATCTCGTTCGAGGCAACGGTCAGGTTCCCGTTGATATCCGCGAGAACAATGTAGGTCGTCTTGGGTTGGACCTTGGCCCGCTGGTTGACATAGAACATGCCTCCGGTGAGAGCCATGTCCGCTCCAATCAGTACGATTTCATGGCAGCCGAGCAGGTCTCCGAGGTGAAGGGTCATGCTCCCGGTATTGAATGCGTATTCGAGTTCCGGCAGGCCCAAATCCAGCCCGGTATAGGAGGCTTCATGTCCCAGACCGGAAGGGCGGAAATAGTAGACGTTTTCCTCGCCGTACAGAGCCCTGAGTCCCGGGTCGGCCCATTGGGCCATCAACAGTCGTGTCTGTCGATTCGGATCCGTCCATTCCGGAGCGGGAATAGGGAGGGTCCGGGCCTCCTCACGCCATCCGGCAAGCCGTGGAGCATCCACCACGCCGTCCGCAATCAGGACGAAATCGAGGGGGTACGGGCACCAGACCGCGCCGCGATTGATCCCGACGATGATGTCATCGGGCCTGGGTGGATTTTCGCGGAGATTCTTGAAGACCGACGGCCCCGTGAGAACGACGTAAAGACTGCGACCTTTGTATTTTCCCTTCAGATCTCGAAGGCTCTGCCGCATGGTCTGGTTCTTTCGCACGTTGTCCCTGCGCCGATCCAGGTAGGCCGATCGCCAGGCCGTCGGCGGATGAATTTGATGTGAAACTTCGGAGTACCGCCAATCGCGGCAGACGAAATTGATGTGGTCGATGGAAATCGCGTTGTAGAGGCGGTCTCCCTTCACTTCCCCGACGTACTCGGGGATTTCCGGTATTCGGACATTCACTGCCTTTTTCCCCTTGATTGCATTTCTACCTCCTTCATACCCCCCACCCTCACCCTCCCCCGCAATGGGGGGGGAGGGTGTCATCGGGTGTATTCCTTTACGTGGTCACGCGACTACCTTGTCACGCTGTCATCTCGGCTATCTTACGAGCGAGAGGACATCCTGGAGCAGGCCGTCCGTCGTCGTAATGACTCTTGTGTTGGCTTGGAAGCCTCTTTGGTTTCTCAGGAGCTGCACGAATTCCGTGGCCAGATCCACGTTGGCCAGTTCCAGTGCCCTTGACTGGATTGTGCCCGCGACGCCGGTGCCCGGATCGTTCACCACCGGGGGCCCGGACTCGAAGGTCTCGGCCCAGAGGTTGTTTCCCAGCGTTCCGAGCCCGGTCATGTTCACGAAGTTGGCGATGGCCACCCGCGCGATTCCGAACGTCTGGCCGTTAGTGTAGAGACCGTTCACCGTTCCATCCCGAGCGACGGCCACGCGAAGAAGCGTGCCGGGGGCGTAGCCGTCCTGGGCCATCGAATTCACGATGGCCTCGGCGTTGTATTGGCTGGAGAGGTCGACGCCCGAACCACCCGACTGTGTGGTCGTGCCGAACGAGAACTTGATGCTCTGGTCCGGCTTGGATCCCGAATCGAAATCGAAATCGGTGTAGTCGGAGAAGAGGCCGTCCAGGAAACCGTACTTGCTCTCTCCGACGCTGGTGGTTTCGGGGTTCTCGGGATTCGTCGCATCAAACAGCTTCCCTTCGTCCGAGAACTTGAGGATTCCCGCCGCTTCGATTTCGAGTCCCGTTCCCACCGCGTATCGGCTGATCAGGGAGTTGGAGGCGTTGGGCGTAACCCCGGAAGTGGGCGCCGCGAGCAACACCGATGCATTCCCGAGGCCGTTGTTGTCATTCGAATCCGTCGTGTCGAATCCGAACAGATCGGCAAAGCCGGCGTCCGTGCGATTCCCAGTCGAATCGGCGTTCACCCCGTCGAAGTCGAAAGCGATCGGCCGGGTGGTGCTGGTGTTGGTGAGGGTGAATTTCCCGGTGGTCGAGCTGTAGGTTACGGTCACGCTGGCCGCGCTGTTGGCTTCCGTCAGCTTCGACTGGAGGTGGGCCGCCAGCTCGGACCCCGTGTACACACCCGTGGTCAAATCGACCTTCTGGAAGGTATCACCGGAGGCAAAAGACTCGCCGGAGTCGGCCCCTTCGATCGAAAAGAGGAGTGTGTTGTTGGTGTCATTCACGGTGAATCTCGACACGTCGCTCTGATCCACCCCGGCAAACCATTCCCACCGTCGCACCTCCAAGGTCCGGCCGGTGTAGCTGTCCGTCACTACTTCTTTGGAGTCTTTCCGGAAATGCAGCTCCACCACGCGGTTGTTGCCCAAGCTGTCGTAGGCCACGAACGACGTAGAGAAGTTCGCGGTATTGGCGGCGTCCCGGGGGTCAAACCGCCCGGCCACTTCATCGCTCACCCGCACCTCGCCGGGATCCAGATCGTCGGCGATCTGGTTCACCGTCGAACCGGCCGCCAGAGACATCGGCCGGGGACCTCCCGCCGTGTCGGTCACAAAGCCGATCATCCGGGCGAATTCGAACGCGCGCCCGACAGCCAGAGTGCCGTTCGTGGAACTTCGCGCCACGGACCCCGCGGCCATCGACAGATCGGCCGAAGTCCTCGTGAAACCGAAGAGCGCAGGCACCATTTCGTCGGTCTTGAGGATTGACCCGGCGCCCGCGGTGGTGTTGTAGTTCCAATCCAGAACGATGCTTCCGCCGCTTCCGTTCGCGTTTCTGAACACGAAATCCCGCGCGCCCTCATCGTAGGTCACTTGGAACTGATTCGCGCCCGTCAACCCCGAGCCGCGAATGGCGGTCTGGAGCGCCGCGGCCAGTTCGTTCGGCGTGTAGGTGCCGGCAGCGATGTTGACGCGCGTGTTCGTCGTCCCCTGCCGGAGCACGAGACCGCTGTTTAGAGACGATTCAATTCTCGTCCGGTAGGTCTGGATATCGATGCCGTTGAAAGGGGCCGTGCTGCTGGAGTTGGTCGTCCCCACATTGAAGCTCGCGTTGGAGCTGAAGCCCAGGATATTTTCGGCGGTCGTCCGCGGGGCGGTGAAGCCCATCCTGACGAAGGTTGTCCCCGCCCCGTAGCTATCCAACTTCAAAGAGAACTTTCCGGTGCTGCCGCTGAACGTCACCGACCACGCGCCTCCAACCTGCGCTTCTAATCGTTGCTCGATGTGGGTGGCCAGGGAGCTGGCGGTGTAGCTGCTGGTCGATCCGCCCGGATTGAGCGAGAGGGTCACGCTGCTCGTGATCGCTCCCGTCGTCGTGGAACCGATGCCGATGCTCACCATGTTGTTGATACCGGGAGTAACGGAGAAAGAGTACAAGTTCGCGTCCGTGGAGTTCAGCTTCACACTGAAACGGCCGAGTTCATTGTCGTAGGTGACGGAGAAATCGTGAACAATCCCTGAAGATTGGCCCGCCGATTCGAGAGCGGCCTCGAGCGTGGTGGCAAGCGTGGCTCCCGTGTAGACGCCCGGATTGATCGTGGCCGTCAAGGTCTTGTAGACATCGGACGGATAACCCACCATCAACTGGACGCGATCATTTTCACCGGAGACCACGTTGAAGCCCTTCACTTCGGCGGTCGAATCGAGGTTCACCCCGGCCTTTACTTCCGTGGTCGCCTTGGGCGCGAGTTGCCACTTGTCAATCTGGATGTCCTTCGCCACACCGGTCGACTTGTTGGTCGTGGCGTTCACGCCGTACCCCTGAAGACGGTATCCGTTCGTATCGAGCAGGTATCCGCTCTTGTCAAAACGGAACTGACCCGCGCGCGTGTAGAAGGTCCCGTCGCCGCCGGTCGTTTTCTTTACCATGAAGAATCCGTTCCCGGCGATCGCCAGATCGGTATCGGTCTGGGTGTTTTCAAAACTTCCCTGGCTGAACTCATTGACCACTTTGGCAATGTTCACCCCGCGGCCCGTGCCGAAAATATTGTCGAACCGGAAATCGGCGAGCAGGTCTTCGAATTGAACCTGGGATCTCTTGAATCCCGCGGTGTTGACGTTCGCGATGTTGTTCGAGACCACCGAGAGGGCCCGGCTGTATGTGGATAGGGCCGTCGTCCCTATGAAAAACGCAGGAATACCAGTCATTTAATGTCACCTCCTAAAACCCCCAGATACCACCCCTACTCCATTCGTCATGTTTTAGGTTATCGGATGAATTCACATAATTCTTTAAGTTGACTCGCGAATCTCCACAATGTCCTCCAGATTCAGTCGCTTGTCACCGACGCTCAGCACCACCGTGCCGTTCTCAACGGCAACCGAAGTTACTTTGCCGTCGAGGTATTGATGAACAGGCACCAGAGAGCCATCTACCCGTTTGGCCTCGTAGCGCACCGTGTAGGTTCCATCCACCGCCGGCTTTCCGGTCTCCGTGATTCCATCCCAAATCAGCTCATGCTCACCCTCGGTGAGACGCCCGGAATCCTTGACGCTGATCTGCTTCACCGTCTCACCCGTTTCCGACTCGATGGTGATGTCCAACGATTGCACCGGTTCCGGGAGACTGAAACTGATCGTCTCCGGAAGACCCTGCTTGATGTCCACGGTTTCGCCCGTAGCCTTGACGTTCCTCCCGAGCAGGGAAGCCGCCTGGAGGGTGTTGAGCGAAATGAACACTTTCCCGAGTTGGTCGAAATTGTTGTTCAGAGTGAAAAGCTGCTCGAGCTGGCTGAATTGAGAAAGCTGTTGGGTCATTTCCACGTCCGATAGGGGGTTCAGGGGATCCTGATTCTGGAGCTGCGCGAGCAGGAGCTTGAGAAACTGATCCTTCTGGTCCGCTGCCTGGCTCTTTTTGTCCCTGACCGGAACGATGTTCTGTTCCTGGACCTGCGGTATGCCCTCAGGAATTCTCAATGCCATGACGCCCTCCTTTGATTCCCTCCAACGCATCCTCGCCTATCGAGGCTAAGCCTCGATAGTGGAACGTTATTCACAATGTTGTTCACGCGAAAAGATCCACGCGCCCCAGATCCAGCAGGACCCGGTTGAACCCCGCATCGGGCGCGCCCGGCATGTCCAGGGTCTCGTGATAATTCCTCCGGCCGCCTTCCCTCTCGTCGCCGGAATCGTGCCCGCCGGTCATCTCTCCGGCCATGCCGTTGGGATTGGATGCCGTCTGTGCAAGATCCTGCTGATCCACCGTCACCTGAAGATTCTCCAGGCGCAATCCCTGCTGCGCAAAGGTGTCCTTCAGGGCCTGGAGGTTGCTTTCCAGCACGTTCTTCACGGCCGAGTTCTCCGTAAAGATCGCCACGGACAGCTCGCCTTGTTTCGATCCCACCTCGATACGGAGCTTTCCCAGAAATTCCGGCTTGAGCTGAATCTCGATTCGCGTTTCCTTGCGACCGATCTGTACGCGGGCCTTGTCCACGATCTGGTGGAGGATATCCCGGCCCAGGTCCGTCGAGGGCGTGAAGGTCTGGTCTCCCGACCTGCCGGCCTCGGCCGTCGCCCCCTGCTGCGTCAGCACGGCCTGATGCATGCCGCTCCACCCGTTCCCCTGGTTCAGGAAATTGCCGCCAACGTCGGAGCGGGCCTCGGAGGAACCTTTGGCTGCCGATGCATCGAGAACGGGATTCCAATCCAAACCCTTGATCGCCGGATCAACTTTTGCGGTAGCAGCCTTGGGCGAGGTTCCGGCCGCCGCGAACGCCCGTTCGTCCCCCTCCGCCATGCTGACCCCGCTCGTGCCCTCCGCGCCTTTACCCTCCGGCGCGGCTTTCGAACTCAAGTCGATGAGGGGCGGCTTGGCTTCTATCCCAGGCGCAGTGGCGTTGGCGGGCTGGGACTTAGGCGCCTCCGGCACAGCCACAGGCCCGCCTTTCGCATTTTTGGCCTGCGCGGCAATCTTGAGAGCCTCGTTCTTGATGGCTTCGAGCTCGTCGGCCGATTCCGAGGTTTCGTCTTCCCCGCTCAGAACGACAGCCGCGCTCTGCGGGTCCGCCTGGGTCTGTGGATTCTTCTGGTCGGCGGCCGCGTCTTGTTCCGGCAGGGGGATCGCAGCGTCCTTCAGCGTTTGCTGCGTCTGACCGGGCTGGGCGGCCGGGTTTTGTGTCGCTCCTGCGCCCTTGGCCGCAGACTCGGCGGGTGTCTCGGTGGGAAGCGTCGGCGCTTTGAGATCCATCGTGGCGTTCTCATAGGACGCCTGGCGGCTGGCCTCCTGCTGAACGGCCATCGACTGGCGCTTTTCGTCGAGGATCCCGAGGAACTGCTCGGCACTGACAGATTGTCCATCCTTAACAATCACCCACGTCCCGTTCTGCTCCTGGAGCCCGAGACCGAGGTAGTTGAGAAGTTCCGAAAGTTGGTCCGGATTCGCGCCCTGCGCCAGCTCCAAGCCCTGATCGGAAATCTGGATGCCCAGTTTCGCCAGGAGATTTTCGACCTCGTCCGTAAGCCCCTGGCCCCCATCGAGGGCCTGGAAGAGGGCTTGGAGAAAATCGGACACGGCATTTTCTGCTCCCGGTGCGGCAAGATTTTCCGGGCCTAGAACCGGGTTGGTCAGCTTTGAAAGATCTTGAGGATTGAGTTGAATGGAGTTGAAAAGTTGAGCGAAAATTTTGCCGAACGGTTGGGAACCACTGGGATTTTGTGACGGCGCCTCGACCGGTTGAGCCGGTGCGACGTCGACCTTTCCCAACAGGATGTCCAGGGGAGACATGTCTGCCATCGGGAGTGAAGAGGGCAATCCCCGTGCCAGAATCGCAGCCGGTGCCTCGGCATGTTTCGGTAGGGGCGAGGCATACCTCGCCCCTACTTGGAGCCGGGAACGAAGAAATCGAGCGGTTTGCCGTCCGAACCTTTGGGTCTCCGATAGACACGAACGCGATCGGGCGGAGTATCGAAGATACGAACATCGTCCGGGGCTAGAGACTCCGATGCGGCCTCCCAGAAAATGACCAGGTCCAGATCTCCCACGCGATCGTTGATGACGGCGAAGTTCGCGTCTTTGGCCGTGCTGAAGAGTCCGTCGCCGATCACGGACGAGCCTGCTTCAAACTTGTCTCTTTCTTTACCCTCCGCATCCAGTTCCTTCGTCTTGCGTCTCCGATCATCCGCCATCGAATGAATATCCCGAAAGAGGTAGCCCCTCCGCCCGTTCCGCGCCGAGGGGGTGACAATGCCGAAAACCCGTTCCTTATTCTTGACATGATTCGGATTATTGGAATTGTCCGCCCGCGTCGCCGGCTCGAAGTGCTCGGGCCGAGGGTTCGTCACACGAAAAGTGTTTCCATCGTCGCGCCGGTAGTCCGTCAGAATCTCGGTGCCCGATTTGCGATACGGATACAATGTGTAGTTACGCCTGAATCCCGTTTCGGCGGACAAGACGTAGGTGTCGCGAAACCATTCCTTCCACTTCTTCCATGTGGTCTCGACGTATGGGAGAGGACACCCCTTCACATTCCCCGGCTCTTCCGATCGAAGAAGACCCCGGAGAGTCTGGAAGCGGATGGGGCTCCACCAACTCTCCGTGAGCCGGTCATAGAGAATGTGATTGATGTTCAGGGCAAACCCGGTGATCCCGAGGGAGAGCGCCCTGCTGCCCTTCTCCTGTTCCGGATCGCCCCAATCGGTCGTATCGAATATTTCAACGGAATCGGTAAGCGTACTGTAGGCCAAGCTGAATCGGATCTTGCGGTAGGGATCGCCTCCCTCGAAGGAATCGTTGATCACCTCATGCCACCAAATAATTTTCAGGGGATACGCCCGCGGCTGGTCGCCGACCAGGAGTCCGAAGACGAGGTCCGTTTCCCTCATGTACCACTTCTTCACGCGGAG
This sequence comes from Nitrospirota bacterium, assembly GCA_016180645.1. NCBI lineage: Bacteria > Pseudomonadati > Nitrospirota > Nitrospirota bacterium. The sequence goes on from JACPAV010000009.1 coordinate 109,228, forward strand.
GTGATCGTTGTCCTCAGCCTGGACTTGATTCCGGATTTGTTCCGGCGTGAGCTTGGTCATCTCCATGCTGTACCGCGGCAAATCCACGGCATCGCAACAGTAAGGAGGGCTCGTTTCGTCCCACCCACAGCAGAAATATCTCTTCTTCTTCTCACCTTTTTCTTCGACCTCATCCTGAGCTCGATTGCAGGGATACCGATCCGGCTCCTGCGGCCTCCCCTGCTCATCCAACCCTGGGCGCTCGGTGCACTGCGTCCACAGGCTGCCTTCGGTATCTCCGGTGACGAGGGATGGGATGCAGTCCTTCTCGTCGAAGCAGGCCCGCGTAATCGGGTTCTGGTCGGGAGAATTCGGATCGAAGAGATCCTTCTTCACGCGCCGGTTGTCCTTGCCCACGAAGAACTGGAGCCCTGTCCCGTGTTCCGATTCGGTGTAGTCCGCGTTGAAATAATCCTCGCTTCGAAGCGCTTGCTGCTCCGGAGCCTCACGCGACCACACACCCGCGGTTGGCCACACCGTATTCCAGGCGAACCAGGATGAAACGACGCCCTTGTCGTAGGGAACGAGGATGTCGTTGGCGGAGTCCGCATCGGTGGTCACTCCCCCGCCCTTGGCCCGGCCCCAGAAGTCCCACCTGTTCCCTTCGGAATCCTCGGCCTCGAACCCGGATGGGATGGCGTTGAGCAGGGGACTTCGGGCCGACTCCATCGCGAGCGTTTGGCACGTATCAAACGGCCCCGGGTAGGCGAACGGCTTGGAGGCGCTCGACCCCTCGCACGCTGTGAAGACCGAGCACAGAGCGGCCGCGGCGAGCCAGCTCGCACCCCGCGTCCGGTCATTCGATGTTTCCTTCAAACATTCATTCAGCATGGTGTCGGATTATACCGATTCGGGCGATGGCCGTCCCCCTTCTTGTGATCCCAAGGAAAGGACCCAAGAGCTTCCAACAGAATGCCGATTCGTAGGGGGGCATCTTCAGATGCTCCCTCTTGTCCGGAGGGTCTGAAGACCCTCCCTTACGCATTCTGCTAAATATGCCCACTAATGTACTTTAACATATTCTCCATATCTGCTATGCTCTCCTCAACAAGGAGGGTTCATGGCCAGAACGATTCGGTTGACGCGG